>CAYQZL010000092.1:0-17928 GCA_964421975.1 uncultured Rikenellaceae bacterium | reverse complement strand
GTCTCCTTTTCTGCCAATGTAATCAGTGAAACCCACATACCACCCATGATATTTGTCCCTTTCGTTGAAAACGGGTTTAAGCACAGCAACCTTAACCTGCCTGATCAAAGCTTGCAGATTGATTTGCACCAGGATGACACCAGAATCATTTTCAAGTGTGTGAACACAATTGCCGAAAACCTGAATATAAATACACGTGGGGGTGTGGGGCTTGAACTTGCCACCAAAAGGCTGGAAATGTTATTCCCGCAAAAGCACAAACTGGACATAAACCGAAATGAAAACCGGTTTTCCGTTATACTTAAAATATATATCTGATGATTCATTGTATCATTATAGAAGATGAACCCCTTGCGGCCGAAAAACTATCAGGTTTTATCAGCAAAACAGAATACCTGAATTTAACCGGAGTATTTCATTCGCCTCTTGAAGCCATGGTTTTTCTAAAAACCAATCCTGTTGACCTTATCTTTCTGGATATTGAAATGAAAGAACTGACAGGTATTCAGCTCATGGAATCGGTGAAGCTTGATGCAAAGATTATCATTACTACCGCCTACGAAAAATATGCATTAAAGGGATTTGATCTTCAGGTGAGTGATTATTTACTCAAACCAATAACTCTTAAAAGGTTCATTAAGGCGTGCGATAAGGTAATGAGTGAATTGTTGCCTGCAGAAAAAAGAAGCGAACACAGAAAAATATTCATTAAAACCGAATACAGGCTTGAGGGGATTGATTCGGCTGAGATATTATATATAGAAGGAATCGGGGATTATCGTAAAATTGTTACTTTGAAAAAGAAAATTCTGACACTGCAAAACTTCAATGAAATAAGCAGGCTGCTACCACAAGATAAGTTTCGCAGAGTGCATAATTCATTTATTGTTTCGCTAGATAAAATTGACAAAATTGAAAGAAAGAGAGTTTACATCAGGGACCAGGTAATACCTGTAAGCGACTCTTACTACAAGGAGTTTTTGAGTGGATTACATCCATACATTGAACAGTAATACTCTGCAGAATAATTATCTGGAGGAAGAATTAACCAACTTTAATCTAATCAACATATTAGTTAAACAGCACGCCATGAAAACAAACAGAAGATCCCAAGAGAGCATAATACCATTATTGATAGGATTGTTTTTGATTTTGCCCGTTTCAAGCTGTTTCAGTCCACATTACCGAGATTATAAAGGCAATGACCCGGAACCTCCCGAAATATTTCAGCCGATACCGGTTGAAAGAGCAAATGGGCTTTATGCAACTGTAGGATATTTGCCATCAGCAGATTCATCTAACATTGAACTGGAAGCTGAACCGACAATAACACCAAGCGACATCAAGGAACTACGGAAGACCACTTTATATTCCGGCACATATCCAGTAATAGAAGTAAAACTAAATGAAAAAGGCTCGGAAAAGCTCTTTTTACTGACAAAAGAAAACATTGGTAAACCAGTAGCTTTCGTGGTGGAAAGCAAGATAATAGCGATGCCAATGGTTATGGCCGCGACAGTTGATGGTGAATTTTTTATAGCAGGAGGATTTCCTGAGGATGAGATAGAGAGGATAATTGATATTTTAAAGGAAGCGCAAGAAAAGTAACAACGACACCCTAACACGGACGGTAAATTTAATAGGCTCAGCCTTCGCCCAGCCTCCGCAAAGGACCTTCGCCCAACCTTCGTATAGCTACGGTTGGCAAAGCAAGGCTACGGCTGACGCAGTTGTCACGGTTTTTGCCTTTACTCCTACCCCCGTGACAGATTCGTAATAACTTGTACCGCGACACTCGTAATGCTCAACCAGCTTTGTACCATGACGGCAAAAACCACGCCCTACCCTTTTTACCCACCGAAGCTTAAGCGAAGGTGGGCCTTGCACCGTGACAGCCTTCTCGTTAAAGATCGTGGATAGTTGCGGTGCTGGCATCGGGTAACGCTTACTAAAACATACCGCCGAACGTTATAGTGCATAACCCGCAAATAGAGGGATCCCAGATATATCCATAAACACAATGAACCATAATTACGATTCAAATATGATAAATATCAAAAGATTAATTCCCGTCAGGATTATCATTGTTTTATTTATTTATCTCAGCACTTCATCTGCATCCGGACAAAACAGAATCGCTGGAGTAGTTATAGACAATGATTCAATACCCCTTGCCGGAGTAAGTGTTTGTCAGGTCGGAGCAAAGAATTGTACTGTTACTGATATCCATGGAAATTTTCAATTATCAGTAGACTATAGATTTGGTAAATCTTTAAAATTCAGTTTTGTAGGATATCAAGATGTTGTAATTAACGCTACTGATACCATCACAGATGATCTTACGGTTAAAATGCCGTTATATGAATTAACCTATCCTGATTACCCCTTCAATATCCCCTATAAAATCGATCCCAGGTTAAAGGGATGGGGGTTTGTCGGATCATTACAGTTAGATATGATCGAAAAAGACTTTATGCAGTATTCATCTCTGTTTGGCGATGATAATATTGACTTAATGAACAAGCAGGATGTATTAACAAATTGGGAGCTTTCAGTTTCATATCAAAGATACCGGGCAGGAGTAATATATGGTTGGTCATATTCAAGCAACTATGAACATGATTCACTGGATATTGAATTTAATAATGGCATGTATGGCTTAAGTCTTGGGTATAAAATTGTGGATAGCAGACGGTTGGTTTTCGTTCCAAACCTTGCAATAAAATGGTATAGGTTTCGATTAATCAACAGTGATAAAGACAGAAGAATAGCATTGAACCAATATATGACTGAAAGAGATCTAGATGTAAGGTTAAACCAGACAGTGGGATTCATTGGTGCATCCTTATCTTATAAGTTTTATCGATTCAACTATATTATTCAATCAGATTGTTGGTCAGTAGGTCTTTATGGAGGATACATTTTTAAATTAAATGAACATCCCTGGATTTATTCAAAACGAAATCGATTAATTGATAATAATCAAATATTGACAGGTAATTTGAATGTCGGATTGAGCCTGTCCTTCATTATTGACTGAAAAATAATAACATAACGCACTATATAACAGCCGGTAAATTTTACAGGTTCAGCTATAAATCGTTATCCTCTGAAAAAATGTCAAAGACACAATTATCTCATGTTTGTTAAGAACGATTATTATTTTATAATGCCCAATACCGGGAAAACAAAAAGAAAATGATCTACCTTTAAATCAGCTATGTCATACCTAAAAATGGCAACATATAATAGTACGAGAAAGCGAAAAACTACAATATGAAAACAAAAACATTACAATCGGTTCTTTATGCAATATTCATTGTCCTGTTTGTTCTATCCTGCAACAAGGAGGAACAAAATAACGAAAAACAGGCTGGTACATTTGCTTTTGATGTATTGTATACTACCAATTCATCAAAAAATCTTCAAAGTAAAAGCTTATTAGGTGAACAAGAATATTACGATGACTTTGGTGATTATATTACAAGTCTTACACCTGGTGTGTTTATCGGCAAATTTCATGATATGGCCTTTATTCCCGGTTTGAGTCATTCCGATTCTATCGGAATTGGATTAATCGGAGGGGATTGGCCTATTGATGACCCAAAGCGATATGCCGACTTTTCGAATAACAGCGTTGTGAAATTGAAAGGAAGTTATGGTGGTCATGTGATTGACGGGCGTTATTCTGTTGACGAGATCTATCTGAAATATTTCTTTTTCAATCTTATTTATTTTTATCAGGAAGTTGGTTTGCCGGAACAATATGCTGCAGTAACTATCAATCAGTTCAACAACCCTTTCGGCTACGAAGCAGCTAACTACGATTCTATTATAGTGAATAATATTTTAAAAGTAAGGCATGGCCCTCTTATAAATCTAATATTTGGCTCAGAAGCATGCAAAATCCCAACCTTTTTTGTTTTTGGCAATACAGATTCTACATATATTTATTACAGAGAAGAGAATGAACCGCCTTCGGTACATAATCCTACAGGAGATATGGGTATTACTCCTGTGGTAAGGAGTCATAAATACAATGCATTCACAATATATACTCCTGAGCCTGAAGATACAGTTTATACTGACATAGCAATTAGTTTTAGCTGTACAGACCTGATCCAGATTTATGCTGGCAGCGACAATATCCCATATACAGGCGATGATATTTTTGTGTATGCACCAAATTTTTGGGAAAGAATTATGGCAACTGTTGAAAGTAAATGAACCTCTTCTATTTGTTATTATAACATATTTTAAGAACCTCGCATATTCAGAGGATTGGTTATTATTTTGATTATTTTTTACAGATTTAAATGAAAGAAATTACAACCTGTTGGCAAAAAATGGTAAAGTGCATAAGGGTTTCAATGATTCCTGGCCGTTGATGGCTCAAATAGAGTGAGTGTAAACTGAAAGGAAAGTACTTCGTAATCTCACACAAAACCGAACCATGAGCCGTTGGGCTCAATACTTTTAAGAGACTCATAACTAATGGATATTCGTGATTTAGGATACTACCAAGACCTTGAAAGCTCAATCTCGCTTAGTGAAAAACAAGATTATATCATTGGGAGAGTTATTCAACAACACAAAGAGAGATACCTGGTTTCAACCGGGGAAAGAGAATTACAGGCTGAAACAACAGGTAATCTCCGATTTTGTGCAAAAGAATCAGCGGACCTCCCTGCTGTGGGAGACTGGGTGTTGATAAACATTTTTGATAACGACCTTGCAATAATTTATAAGATCCTGCCCAGAAAGACCATCCTTGAAAGACAAGCAATAGACAAATATGGCGAGAAGCAGATCATTGCCACAAATATTGATATCGCACTGATTGTCCAATCTATTGATAACAACTTTAATATTAACAGAATAGAAAGATATCTCACCATCTCATTTAATGCAGGCATTAAACCAATAGTGATAATCACGAAAATTGATCAAGTACCAGAATACTCTCAAGAAGATATAATGATTGCTATAAACAAAAGGAATATAAAAGTGCCCGTTATAACCATTAGCAATGTTACCAAAGAGGGGTACAGTGAAATCTACAGGATTCTTAAACCAAAGCTTACATATTGTGTAATTGGCTCTTCAGGAGTTGGAAAATCAAGTCTGATCAATAATCTTAAAGGCAAAGAGATACTTAAGACCGGGGAAATAAGTAAATCAACAAATAAAGGCCGACATGTTACCAGTTTCAGACAGATGATTATCCTTGATAACGGTTCAATACTAGTCGACACTCCCGGGATGAGAGAATTAGGAATAACCGAAAGCATTGATGGCCTGATGACAACATTCGAAGATATTTATTCCCTAAGCAGGGAGTGTAAATTCCCTGATTGCACCCATACCAGTGAAATGGGATGTGCAGTTTTGCAGGCAGTTAAGGAGGGCAAAGTGAACGAAGAATCCCTCGTTAACTTTAAGAAAATGGAACGGGAGCAACAGAGATTCCTTACTTCGAATGTTGAAAAGAGAAGAAAGGATAAGGAGTTCGGGAAGATGTGTAAGAGAATTATAAAAGAGAAGAACAAGAATGAGTACTAAACCAGACACTGACGGAAAATTTCACAGGTAACACCCACAAAGCGTTACTCACTTCGTTTCGTGAGCTCAACTGGAATCAGTTGCTCCCATCCGGTCGTGAGCGCCTCGGTTTGCTCCTCGGTTTGCTCCTCGGTTCACCGGGTTTCGGTTCCACCGTTCCGTTATGTACAAACGAATTATAACAAAAAATAATTATGGAAAATCAAACTAACAATCAATTTAAGCCCATTGCTGTATTTCTTTCAATAACTTTTGCACTGAGCAGCATATTCTATTTTCTAATAATCGATGCCGGTACTTTATCTGCAGAAAATGGACTTTATGTTTTGGGACTCATGTGGTGTCCGGGCATAGCTGGTATTATTACTATGCTAATTTTCAAAAGGAAAATGAAGCAGCTTGGTTGGAAATGGGGAAAGACTAAATATCAGATCCGAAGTTATGTTCTCCCGATTATTTATGCACTAATAGCTTATGTAATTATATGGACTTGTGGTTTCGGCAAAATAAATATTGATGCATTTCTGACACAAGTACCTGATATCTTCGGGTTTGAAGGAATAAACTCCATTCCAGTATTTGCAATATCAATAATGATTGTTGGAACCATCGGAATTATTCCGGGTGCAATATCTGCATTGGGAGAAGAAATAGGTTGGAGAGGATTTTTGGTTCCGGAATTATTTAAGCATCAGGGGTTTACAAAAACCTCATTGATTTCCGGCTTTATCTGGTCTATCTGGCATTTACCTATTTTACTGTTTGCAGATTACAACAGTGGAACACCTGCCTGGTATTCAATGACATGTTTTATGCTTTTAGTTATTAGTGCAAGTTTCATTTACACATGGTTCCGTATCAAGTCAGGAAGTTTATGGACTGCTGTAATACTTCACGCAAGCCATAATCTATTTATTCAGAATATTTTTACCCCCCTCACTGAAAATACCGGTAACACAGCTTATTATATTGATGAATTTGGAATTGTATTGCCAATCATCTCAGTTGGCTTTGCACTATATTTCTGGAGCAAAAGAAAAGAATTACAGCCAGTATCCAACAAGGCATAACGGGCATTGGGGAACGCCTGTTATACAGGGCCGTAAGGTGTCATGCGCGTTGCTGCTCACAAGATAGATTTGTTTAAATTTGGCAAAATAATACTCGTCACAGATTAGGAATGAGTAAAAAAAGAGGAAAGGTCCAAAGAAGAAATATAAAGCCATTGATCCAAAAGGAATTTCACTTCCGATTGAAAGTAATGAATATTTCTAGTATATCACCGGATATACTTCCGGAGGAGTAGCAAATGGATTGACCCGGGAAGAAGTTAATCCTGATGATCATAAGAATAATGATTCTATCCCCGATAAAAGATAATTGCAACGAATATCTTAAGTATTACAAACTATACAACTCATTCCCTATATGGAAAAATCTTCCAACATCTATGTTTGTCCAGTTGAAATAGCAGGTGCTCTTGATAACTCTCTCAGACGCCTGGTTCAGAACCCCAAGAAAATTCTTAAAAGATTTCTCCAGCCGGGTGATAGAGTATTGGACTTAGGTTGTGGACCAGGCTTTTTCACTATAGATATTGCTCAACTAATAGGAGAATCAGGATACGTTTACGCTGCTGACATTCAGGATGGCATGCTCGATAAGGTTAGAAAAAAAATCACTTTTATGAAAATGGGAGATAGGATCCAAGTCCATAAATGTATGGAATCAGCAATTAACCTAAATGATACGGTAGATTTTATACTTGCTTTTTACATAATTCATGAACTTCCTAATCAAGAAAATACTTTCTTAGAATTTAAGAAAATACTTAATCCGCTTGGAAAAGTCTTAATCGTCGAGCCCAATTATCATGTAACAAAACATGGTTTTCAAGATATGATATTAAGCCTTGAAGACGTTGGATTTAAAATAATTGAAAAGCCAAAATTTCTTTTCAGTCGATCAGTTTTGTTACAGATTAATAATTGAACGCACGAACACCTAACACGGACGGTAAATTTAATAGATAACTCCTACAAAACGTTACTCACTTCGTTTCGTGAGATCACCCGGTCTCACCAGTTTCGGTATAGCCGACAGCCAGGGGCAGACGGGTGCAGGGCGGATTGATAAATAGTATAATATATACAGACAGTTTATGGGCGGCAAAAAACAAAAGATCTACGAATTTGACCTGAATATTATTCATGATCATTTTTCAAACACAGAACGACAAGGGCCGGGGAGTCGGGAAGTGACGCTCAAAGCATTAAGTTTTGCAGACGGTCTAACCGAAAAATCCAGAATTGCCAATATTGGCTGCGGTGCAGGCGGTCAAACAATGGTGTTGGCGCAAAAAGCTGGAGAAGTATAACGGCAACAAATCCGCAGAGGAATTTATAGCCTATCAGCGATATGAGGCAGAGCTATATTACAAATACAAAGCATATTATGGTTATGTGTTTTATAAAGGAAAAAGAATCAAATAATGCCTGCCTCTGACATGGACCATATGGGCAAGTTGGAACCTGAAGACCTCATATTCATCTATATATGAAAACAAAAGTAACAATAAAAATTATCCGGAAAGACGGGATTGATTTCGTCTTAGACAACAAAGGGAGAATTGTAAAATTCAAACCATGGCTCGGCGATCTGTTTGCATTTGCTTATGATTCAATCATGCAAAAGTCCATCTTCCCCAAAAAGTTTAAAGGAAATATCTCAAAACACACTGAACTTCTTAAAGAGGAATACAAGGCTATTCAAAACAAGAATATACTTGAAATAGCCACAGGTAGTGGGTTCTCATCAGAACTACTAAACAACAACAATTCATACACCGGCATTGATATCAGCGTCGGATTACTTAAGCAGGCAGTCCGAAAGTTTAAAGCTCATCAATTTACAGATGCAGAGTTTTTTGTTTCACCTGCTAATGATCTGCCATTCAGCAATCAAATTTTTGATATAGTCATTTGCGATCTCTCGTTAAACTTTCTCGGGGACCTTGATAGTTTTATCAAAGAAATGAAGAGAGTAATGAAAGCTCCATCTGTTTTTTATTGTAGTGTTCCTGTCCCTGAGAAAAAGGATCCTAAAGTAGTAATACATGGTAACTTATATTCAGAAAATGAACTTAAAATCCATTTCGAAAAATTCAACTTTATTTTCTACCCAAGACCTATTGAAAACGGAGCTCTGTTATATTTTAACGCAAGATTACCTTAAAATGACAAAAAGAAAATCTGTACATAACACGATCGGATATGAAAGCTTCCCTCAATTAGCGGCATTCAGTTAACTTTACCCGGATTCAGATTTATAACTGAAAAATGAAAAAAGGGCAGATTTCAAATCTACTAAGGAGACTAAGATTATTCTATTTCGCAGATTGTGGAAGGTATTACATCGAAATGTTCAATAATCGTAAGATTAACCGTGATTTTAAAAAGCATAATCCTGAAGTTAAATTGCCCCCGGATTATCTGATATATGAGTCATTCCAACTGAACTATCAAAAATATTATACTGAGAGTATTGAGACGGCCAGATGGTTGACAGATCATCTCAAAAAGCATATTGATCTAAAAAACAAAAGGATACTTGACTGGGGATGTGGTCCGGGCCGGATAATTCGCCACCTGCCAGAAATAACAGGAAATGGATGTGAGTTTTTTGGAACCGATTACAACAGGAAATCAATTGAATGGTGTACAGGAAATCTTCCAGGCATTAAATTCAACAAGAATGACCTGGATGCTCAGTTACCATATGATAATGATTTCATGGATGTGATTTATGGGATCTCAATTCTTACGCACTTATCAGAAGAATTGAACTATTACTGGTTTAATGAGTTGCATCGCATCTTAAAGAAGGGTGGGATAATGCTTTTAACAACACAAGGGAACAATTTCAAGATTAAACTGACTGAATCTGAATTAAAAAAATATAATGATAACCTCTTGATTGTAAGGGGTCATGTAAAGGAGGGTCATCGGACCTTTACGGTATTTCATCCCGAAGGATTTATGATGAACCTGTTGAAAAATGTTGAAATCCTGGAGCATATAGAGACATTGCCGGGTAAGAGTGGATGGTTACCACAGGATATATGGATAATAAGGAAGCTATAGCACCATGCAGCTAATTGAAAATTTGATATATTTAAAACTTCAATATACGATGTTTTAAATATGTTCATCAAAACTATACCCTATCTTTCAGGATTGAGTATTCAATTTTAAAAAAGTTCCAATTATGCGATTATCAATTATCTTATTCTGTTTTGCTTCAGTTACTTTATCTGCACAAATCTCTGATGTTTGTCTGGAACTACCGGAAACAGAACTACCTTATAGTCTAAGGTGTGGCTATGGGCCTGAGTCCTACCTGATTAATTACGAACAAGATAATTTTCTGATAATCAGGCAAGAGAATGACCATGGCTTAATGGAATTATCCTTCCATATGGTAAAAATATCCTTTGATACAGCATATAACTATTTTGGGACATCAGTTCTGAATGATATTCTTGTTAGCAATATTGAGGGAATTAATATGAGACATGACAGCATATTCGTGTACCATACTGCAGCTGCCAATTCATATATTGTCAATAAATTACACAAAAAGTACTCAAAGAGGCAGAAGCTGGAATCAAAATACCAGAAAAAATCACTGCTGAAGAGGCAGTGCTCCATATATAATGTCACCGGAACCCTGCTTAACAAATATGACCTTTCTCCCGAAGATAAGGTTGGACGGACATTAAGCACGTGCCGGTTTTCTGTTCCCGTCAAATTAACAGGCAATTTTTATAGTGTATCAGGTAGTTTAATTGATAGTGTAAATAACCTTAACTACTTCAGAGATTACATAACCGATTCCAAAGGCTCGGTAGTATATGGAAGTCCGGTCACTATTAAAGTAAAGAGCCTTTCGGGCAATGTGCCGATCTGGAGTTTCAAAAGGCTCAACAGCGGTTTGCTGGAAGCTGATACCAGAGAAGGAAATGTATTAATTAGATCTGTCGACCAGGATAACCCTTTCTTTTTTCATTACAGCGGTGACAACTTGTTATTTGTAATAATAGATGGATGGCGGATCAAACGATATGTAATTTCACCGGCCAATATGTTTTCCGGAGAGATCAACAAGAAATACAATGAGTTTCTGATGAAATCGGAGTTTGAAAATATGGAGCAATATCTTAAAAGAACCTCTGATTCAAACCGTCTAAATATGATAGAGAAAATTTCTTATGAAACTATCCAGGAGTTTGGATTAGCTGTTTTTAATGCCGAGCCCGAGCCAAAGATAACTTACGACTCAGAAAATGAGATTTTTCAAGTCAGCTTTACATATCTACCCAGTATTTATTTCAAGGTCGCATTAGCTGATGCTGAGTTATTTGGCAGACACTTTTTCAAAGCATATTTAACAGATCCGGTATTCACATTCATTAACAACCAGTTACATATCGACAATATTGTTTTTTCAGATAAAATTGCATATTCAACTCTTAAAGATTACACATTCAATATCCGGGACTCTTATACATTCCAGAATACTGTACTGCATTACGATATAAAACCAATAAAGATCAGGATAGAGACGATAGAAGCAGGCGAGAGAAAGGTAGTTGAGAAAACAATCCAGATCAATAAATAGTCGCAGTCCGGAAAGGGAGGATAAGGACCGTTAGCAAGCGTACCTGGCACGCTAACTCCTGATTAAGACCGGACAGATAAGGTACAACAGAAGAAAATCCAGATACCGACTTAATAACAAGTCTGCAATGACAAGAAGAATACTGACAATCATGCTCGCAGCAGCTCCCCTGCTGCGTGCAGCAGGGGACATTGCCCCCAATCCGGTTCAGGCCAAGGGCATTGTATCAGAAGGCAGCGTTGAAATAAGAATGGTGCGGGAGCGTGTCGTGGTGGACCTTTACAGAGACAGCTCGGTTGTTGAATGTATGTTTGTCCTTAAAAATGATGGTAAATCAAGGATGCTCAATATTGGGTTCCCCGAGATGAACTTTTACCATTCGAGGCCTGTTGCAGGCAAGGTTCCCGACAACTTTTCTGTTTTTGAGAATGACAGGAAAGTGATGATGATAGAGGCTTACCGGCCTGATGGAGGAGTGACCAATTCAATGCCCGGTAATCAACAGGACTATCTTTCCGAGGAGTTACTTTTCTCTCCTTCAGGGAGCGGGGATGAAAAACCCTGGCTTTTATGGGATTCGCACTTTGAAGAGAACGAGATAAAGACAGTGACCGTCAGGTACTCCCTGCCATATGGTGTTGTAAAAAGAGACATGTGTCGTTATTTCAACTACCTGCTGAGTACAGGCGCCGGATGGAAAGGGAATATTGAGCACGCCGAGATAATTGTGAATCTTAAGGATATGGATTGGGGCATGGTGCTGCAGGCTACTCCGGCAGGTTACGCAGCAGAGCAGAACCAGATAAAATGGATCATGACTGATTTTGAGCCGACAACCTCCCATGATATCAAAATTTACTATGAACCTGTTAAGGGTGAATATGAAAGACTGCTGGTATTGAATCCCGATCCCGCATGGTTCATCGATGGTAAGATGGTGTGGGACGGAGGTATGTTTGATGACAGGTCACTTAATCCAATTCACCTGCTGCACCCTGATGACATACAGTCGATGAGTATTCAAAAGGGTTCTCAGAAAGATGTGTATGGCTATGAAACGGTTATTTTTGTTACCACGAAGAACCGGACTATTGACAGGTTTGTTGAGAAAGTCACATCGGATTATCCCAGGCTGAAATCGATCGAGGCATTGCCGCACCCCGAATTTACAAAGAGATATATCCTTGAGGTTGACGGGGTTCGTTTTGAGGATAAGAAAATGCTTGATAAGTTGTCTCAGATAGATTTCACAGGTATCATGAAGGTGAAGGCAAAGAGGAATGATAATGGAATTGTTACGATAATGATCCGGACAAGGAAGGAGTGATCAGACCGGTAATCCAACCATTTTCAGACCAATCTTAGCCAGTTTTCCAACCCTTTTTTTGTGCGATCGGATGAAAATGCTTTGTGCGATCGGATGAAAATGCAAGGTAAATCTGAAGCAGGCAGAATCGACAGATATTAAGTTGAAAAGTAACCTTTTGCGACAGATCATAAAAAAGTGATGCTGACAAGAAATTAAAACCCCAAAACAAAAGCATATGAATTCCTACAGATTGCTTCTTGTGTTGCTTATTACTCTAACGTCAATAATGTTGCCTCAGCAAAAAGCATCAGCGCAGCATTCCGAGATTGGCGCAAGAGTAGTCCTAAGCGGTGCCTTAATGTTCGGGCCCTACTATACATATTGGATCAATGACCACAATGCATTGAATTCCAGTATTCTTGCTGCTATTGAGGAGGAAGGGCAACTGGTTGTCCCGTTTGCACTGAATGCGGGTTACAGCGCCCACTTTTTCAATAATAAATGGCGCCCTGAGATTGGACTTCAGTATTCTTATCTGATTTCGCCGCGGAGGTACAAATTACCTGATGATCCCAATGGTATTTCCATTCTTTCTCTTGTTCCCGGGCTGCAGTTCCAATGGGATAATAAATACCAGAATGTTCAGAGCAGAATCTGGCTTGGATATTTTTTGGAGAAGCGGGAGCCAGGGGAAAAAATGAAGATCTTACCTATTGGTCTTGACATATCTTATGGCTTCAAATTCCATTAATACCTTAAAAAGAGCTTTTTGAACCCAAAACTCCCGATTTCCGGGAAATGATATGGCCGGCTTTATTGATACCAGGAGATGAATACTAACCAGATAACCTCAATGAGGCATTCCGGCAGACACAGGAGTTATAAACCTCCGCCATATTTTGTCAATACTGAACCTGCAGATCCAATGAAGTATGCGGAGTGCTCCGGAACAAGGTCCATTAATTGGACCATTAGATGCAATTCTATGCCTGCGGTTAAATATTTCCCTGCAATCAACTCTGACAGTATGATTATTTCTACTAACTTCAATGATTAATTTAAATCCGGACACAAAATGAAAAACCTTCTTCTTTCAGCAGTTCTTTTCCTGCTCTCTGCATCGCTTATCGCACAGTCGGTCGATGGGAATGCCAAAAAACTAATTGATACGTTTGTTAAAAGCAACATGGAAACCGAGGTGGAACCGGTTGATCCGGCAGCTGTCAGCAAAGTCTTTGATGGTAATTTCTTTAAGATCATGGTCGGATTCATCGAACCCGGAACCGGGGCTTCCTACTGTGGTTCTGACAACTACGTAAGCATAAATGGAACAATAGTAAAAATGATCGAGCCAATTCACATGGATATAGAGTGTCCCATTCTGATGTCCCTGATAAAGAAGGATTTCCTGCTCAAGGATGAAAACGCAGCAAGGCTTTTTGAAGCTGCGTTGAATGTCCTTTATCCGGTCGATGAAGATGAGGTGCAAAACGTTAAACATCTCAAAAAGGAGGCGCAATGGATATTCCTTCGTGGAAAGTTCTTCGATGAATACACTGCTTTCATCGCTACTACAGGTACTGATGGAAAAGTGACCAAAATTGAATTAGTGCTTTCATATTCTGTCAACCAATAATCTGCCACCCGAAGGTTTGTGGGATTATTCCTGCATATCAGGTGAACGGCCCCTGTCACTGACAACACAGTTTTCAAGCCTGAGTATGAAACAACTTATTATCTTCCTGATCCTGCTTTCCTGTCACATCCGAATCGATGCACAGGATAACAGGCAGGATTCAACCCTGACAAAAAACAAAAAAACAGAGGTTGACACTAATCCGTATTCGACCTTCAGAAACCTGGCATTTTCCGTTAAAACCTCTGATCTTCAGCTGAATCTTCAACCTGATAAGACTGTGGTATACGGTGTGATAATGGATTGGGATCTGGAGAAAACAGTAGTAACGGTTGTTGCCTATAGTACCGGAGATGCAAGTGTTTATACCGGATCGGGGCAGATGTTTATAGGAGGATATGCACATAAACCGATAAAGGAAGCTGCTATAGATTTTGTAAATAGTGCCCAGTCATTTCTCAAGGATGCCGAGATAGCTTCTGACGATTCATTACCTGATAAGGGATGTGTTAAGTTTTATTTCAAAACAAATATTGGAACTTTTGTACATCAGGAGTCGGAGCAGGCAATTGATTATGAAAGAAACCCCTGGGCCAGGTTATTCCTGAAGGGCAACCAGATAATTACAGAGTACAGGCTGATGACTGAAAACAGAAAATGACCTTTGCTAAATCGGACAGTAACTCTCCCGGACTGTATAAGCAATACTTATCTTTGAGCCGTTAGTGATCATATTGAATGACAACCGGCAAGATGACAGATATCTATGAGAACAGCAATAAAAATACCAGATGCAATAGGCTTAAGGACAGAATATAAAAGGAGATTCAGTTTATGGGAAATGTATCGCGCTTTTGTGCTTACACCGGGTGCCAGGGACAGGTTTTTCCTTCATGCGGGACAACAGGCAACGATCTGTAAGGCATGGAAGACTTAATTGGTGCAGCCTTCGCCTCTGTACCATTACATGATATCTTTAAATAACTATGCCAACATTGATTAAATATCTTGTGCTATTTGCGACATGCCTTGTCACAAACTCTTCACCCGGGCAATCAATTCAATATGGGTTTATCTTACCATCAGATGTTGAAAATATAGGCGGATTATTCTCTGATACCAGTTTCATCGGACCCAAAGGTGGTTTTACGGTTTTCAGTAAGCCAAACGGGGACACTACGGGGATTCTGTCGCCGGAATTCAATATCCTGAGAACGGATGAAGGATCCGTAAATGAATATTATATCAGCACAAAGAACAGTACCATAAAATGTACGCCTGATGTGCAATTCGTCACTTATGGGAGAAGGCTGCTCTATTACTCAGCAAGAAAAGAGGGGTTTGTGAAAATTTCTGATGATTCCCCGGAATTATGGATCAGCGAGAAGGAAATTCACAGAAAAAATTACCGGCTTGTTGAATGGCAGGAATTCCTGACAGCCAATTCGGGTTTGTTGGTGGGCTATTATGCCAAAGGTTCCGGACTGAACCTCAGAGAATCGCCATCTGTCAAAGGCAAATTAATAAAAACCCTAAAGGGTGATCTGTTCGAAATAACACCGACCGGGGAATGTGTTGGTCTCTGGGCAAAGGTGAAGGTTACTAAATACCTTGTTCATCCCTGCAATTTCAGCGGTCAGGATGAAGTCAGGAATATCGAATATGTATTGGAGGGCTGGATTAAAATTGTTGACGAGCAGGGATTGCCAAACATAACCTGGTATTTCAGCTGCTAGTATAAAAAATAATACATCACCCTACAGGATGTCGAACGCCTGCGATACTTGCCCGGAACAGCATATACAGAATTATTCTTAAATTGCTGCAGCCACCTGAAAAGGAAGCCATTCAAACATCAACAATAATTGAAAACTCTCTGCCATCATGAAAATTCGTTATAAATCAATCGGACGGATACATACACCCTTCAGGAAAATCAAAGGTATGCCTATTCAATCGAGGGATTCAAAAGGTATTAAAGGGACCATTGAGTTGAAAAAGAAATTTGTCAAAGGTTTGCCTGACCTTGAGAAATTCTCGCATATCTACCTTATATATCATTTTCACAAATCCAGGGGTTTTGATTTGAAAGTCATCCCCTTCCTGGATGATATACCTCACG
This sequence comes from uncultured Rikenellaceae bacterium, assembly GCA_964421975.1. Lineage (GTDB taxonomy): Bacteria > Bacteroidota > Bacteroidia > Bacteroidales > VadinHA17 > LD21. The sequence continues at coordinate 1,620 of CAYQZL010000092.1, read as the reverse complement.
GCATATTTGCCACCAGGGCTCCAAAACGACCAAATCATATTGGTATCTCTGTTGTTAAACTAATCAGCATTAAAGACAATATTCTTGAGATTGAGAATGTTGACATGCTGGATGGAACACCTCTGTTAGACATTAAGCCTTATATCTCCCAATTTGACATACATAAAATAGAAAAAGTCGGATGGATAAACAATAAGACTGGTAATCCCAATGAGGTAATATCTGACAACAGGTTTAAAAAATGAAATCAACCAGAAAAGAGAAGACTTCCGACAGTCTGTTATCGATTCCGGGTATCGGCAAGAGCATTGCCAATGACCTGCACGCGATTGGCATTCATCATGTTCATGATTTATCAGGTCAGGATCCCCAGGAGTTATATAATGACCTGTGCAAGGAGTACGGCAAGAGGATTGATCCCTGCGTGCTGTATACTTTTCGTTGTGCCGTATATTATGCGGAAAATGATAACCACGACCCGGAACTATTGAAATGGTGGAACTGGAAGAACAGAAAAAACCCGTTATGATGAAGAGAGCAGTGTTGTTGCTGCTAAGTTTCTTACTGATCTTCAGTTGCGAGAAAAGAGACTGTACAAGGAAAGGCATGGTTCAGATTGATGAGGCCATAATACCCGGTACGGTATTATTCAATGATGTTGCACATATTGAGGTAAGAGCCTCAGCACCTGATGGATGCTGGAGCAATCTTTATGTTGTACTGGAGGAAACAGAACCTTTCAGTTACAGTTTGAAAGCCTATGGTACCTTCACATGTTGCTATGACGTTTGTGCATGTCCGGCCATTATGATTCGTCATGATACCATCATTGATTTTACACCAGCGCAGAAAGGGACATATTATTTTCATGTAACACATTTCTGGGATGATGTTGATATTGATACCATGATAGTCAGATGAAAACGTACAGTTAACAACATACTGTATGATTGACCGGGCTTACTACACTTCTGGGGTGCCCTGCCGGGCCAGCCGGCAAAACCGGACATTGTGCAAGTTTGATTAATATACCTTAACAATAGTACAGGGGTTCCATAAAAGTGCTCATTGGCGGACTGAAGCCATGTAAAGCCAGCCGGGCATAAAACCAACCGGCAGGATAAAAGTATAATATGGCAATTGAGTACATTTGCATCATAGAACCGAGGGAAAACAGAGAATAAGATGAAGGAAAGAATTCTGGAAATCATGAACAGGGTCCTTGAAAACAGGGCAAAGGAAAAATTAACATCATTGGACACGGGTATGCATTTAAGAAATGACATCGGTTTTGATTCCCTTGATTTAGCCGAATTAACTGCCCGGATTGATGCGGAATTTGATATTGATATATTTGAAGATGGAATTGTCAGTACGGTCGGTGAGGTTTTCAACAAGCTGAACAGCAAACGATGAATTTATTGTTCCTGAAAGATACCGGACAAAATCGCCGTGTTACATGGAAATATCTCATTGATGATATCAACAAATCATCAGTATTCAATCCCTATTGTAAATCTGATGATTACTACACTGTTTTCAGGCAGATAATCTTGTCTTAGATCGGGAAGAGCGTCGTGTAGGGAAAGAGTGTAGGATAGGGTGTTGGGGGGGGGGGGG
>CAYQZL010000091.1:0-18223 GCA_964421975.1 uncultured Rikenellaceae bacterium | reverse complement strand
CAATAGGGGCCTTTACGACAAAGATCAACCAGACCAGGGCAGTGGAGATTGATTTCAAAACGAATATGGAAAACCACAGACTCGATGCCGACAAGGAAGTTGTAATGTACCGTGCAGTATGTGAGCTAATTAATAACGCAATTCAACATTCGGGAGCTTCATTTATTGAAATAGAACTAAACAAACATGAGAAATTTGTTACATTGCAGTTTTCCGATAACGGAAGAGGATTTGATACATCAAAGCTCAGTAAAGAAGATACTAAAGGCATGGGGCTATCCAACATCGAAACACGTGTAAGGACCGTCGAAGGGGTTTTTATTCTTGAAAGCTCACCCGGACGGGGAACAAATGCACTCATAAAAGTTATGGAATAGAACAGGAAACCGGACCCTGGTAACGGCTGCCTGATTTAAACCGGAGACCTCACAGAAATATTAAAATGGAAAAGATAAGTATAATTATCATTGACGATCACCAGCTTTTCAGGAACGGATTAAAGATCCTGCTGAATTCCTTTGAGGACCTGGAAGTTACAGGAGAAGCATCGAACGGTGCAGAATTCCTTAAAATGATTGAATCAGTCACGGCAGATATTGCCCTTATGGATATCAATATGCCGGAAATGGATGGTATAGAAGCAACAAAAAAAGGCCTCAGGATAAAACCCGGTATCAGGATCATAGCTCTTTCGATGTACGGAGAGGAAGATTATTGTTACAGAATGGTAGATGCCGGAGTAAAAGGATTCCTGCTGAAGGATTCAGCTATTTCTGAAGTAAGGGATGCCATTCTTACCGTAATGAAGGGTGGCAGTTATTTTTCTCAGGAGTTATTGTATCATGTCATTCAGAAAATAAAGCACCGGGAACAGGAAAGCAAATCAGCAAATCTGAGCCGGAGAGAAAAAGAGATCCTGGCAAAAATATGCGAAGGATTATCGAACCAGGAGATTGCCGATTCATTATTCATCAGTAAAAGAACTGTTGATAAGCACAGGGCAAATCTTCTCGGAAAAACAAATTCAAAGAATACAGCCAGCCTTATACTTTTTGCAATAAAAAACAAACTTATCGAGATCTGAGATGAGCGGGCCACATAATCTGGGACAGACAGGCGAAGAAAGAGCTGCAGTTTACCTCACTGAAAAAGGCTACAGAATATTACAGCGGAACTGGAAGGCAGGAAAACTTGAAATTGACATTATCGCAGAAACAGCTGATTTTATTGTATTTGCAGAAGTAAAGACCAGATCGGAGGATTATCTTGTTAATCCGTCTGATGCAGTAACACCTGAAAAACAAAGATCGATTATATTTGCTGCAGATACTTTTTTAAAAAGATACGATATCGATAAGGAGAGCCGTTTCGATATAATAACGGTAATAAAAAAAGGAAATATATATCAGATCGAACATATTGAAGATGCTTTCTATCCAACATTAAGATAAACCCTGAAACCATGAGAAAAACACTACTGCCATTGGCATTGGCATTTGTAATTGTCCTTTCAGCATCTGCACAAAAAAAACAAAAACCTTCAGCTCCGGAAGATAAGGAAGGTTATAAATTCACAGCTGTCACCGAACTTGGTGCAACATCCGTAAAGAATCAGGCTTCAACCGGTACATGCTGGTGCTTTGCCACGACTTCATTTATCGAATCCGAATTATTGAGAATGGGTAAAGGCGAGTATGACCTTTCCGAAATGTTTATTGTAAGAAAAAACTATGAGAAACGATTAAAAGACAATTACCTGCGACGAGGTAAGGGAAATCTTGGTCCCGGCAGTCTTTCCCACGACTTTATGAAGATCTTTGATGAATTTGGTATTGTACCTGATGAAATATACCACGGACTTAATTACGGTTCACCCACACATAACCATAGTGAGCTTCAGGATTTCATTAATGCTGTTGCAGCGGTTCCGGTACAACGCAGAAATGAAAGCGAACAGTACCTGAAAATTGTGAATTCCGTTCTTGACACATATCTGGGCGAAGTTCCTGAATCATTTATATATAAAGGAACAAGCTACAATCCGAAAACCTTTGCAGCTTCTCTTGGGATTAATACTTCTGATTATGTCGAAATAACATCGTTTACTCATTTCCCCTTTTATTCCCGGGGTATTCTTGAAGTTCCCGACAACTGGACAATGGAACGGTTTTATAATGTTCCTCTCGATGAACTGATAGAAATAATGGATTATTCCTTCAGCCAGGGATATACTGTCAACTGGGACGGGGATGTCAGCGAAAGCGGATTCTCGCATCCGAAGGGATATGCAGTGATTCCTGCAGGTTCATCAGCAGAGAGAGGTCCGGCTACCGACAGGGACCGTTTTGAAAGAGCCCCGGCACAGAGACCGGGAGCCGGTTCATCAGCAGATACTGAATCTCCCGGTCCGGAATTAAATGTAACACAGGAATTAAGACAAAGAGGCTATGAGAGGTTTTCAACAACCGACGATCATCTGATGCATCTTACAGGAATTGTAAAGGACCAGAATGGTACCAAATATTACAAGACCAAAAATTCATGGGGTACCGAACGAAATGCTTCCGGCGGATACCTGAACATGTCGGAGAGTTACGTCCGGGCAAAAACATTGTTCATTATGGTTCATAAGAACGGGATACCTCCGGCTATAAGAACAAAACTGGGTTTATAAGCCAGAGAGGGTTTAGGCTTTACGGCTTTGCGGCTTTGCGGCTTTGCGGCTTTGCGGCTTTGCGGCTTTGCGGCTTTACGGTATTGCGGTATTGCGGTCTGAGCTCTGCGCCCTTTGCCCTTTGCCCTTTGCCCTTTGCCCTTTGCCCTTTGCACTGAGCTCTTCGCCCTTTGCCCTTTGCCCTGAGCCCTGAGCCTGCATCCCCGCTGCTTATTCGATCAAAAGGTTGCAGCCCCGGATATCGCTGCTGTCAAATCTGCCGAGAACTTCAAAACTGTCATCCGGATGAAGCTTACCAAGATCATCCGTTGCTATGAATGAGCAGGAATTGATATTTGCGAGGTCAATTATGTTTATTCCCCCCGTTTTTCCATAATCCTGAAGTAATGAAAGAGGATCCAGAGGATCCCTGATGAGTATTTTCATCCAGGGCGGACAAAAGAATAAACCATCGCCTTTTGAATAAGCCTGGCTCAGAAGCTCCGTCATCCCGTATTCAGAATGGATATTCTCCACATTAAATCCTTTTCTGAGAACAGCATGCAGCTCCTGCCTTGTCATTTCCTTTCGTCTTCCCTTCATCCCTCCTGTTTCCATCACAACGGTACCCGACAAATCGGGGTTATATTTCTCAGCAAGATCAAGAAGTGCATAACTAACTCCTATAAGAATTACCTTACCGTTCCCGGCTAAGGACTTTTCAATATTATGGAACAGTTCACTGATATTCTTATTATAAAAACCACTATATGGGACCCTGCTCCTTTTAATAAGGCCGTTAACCATCCAGATAAGGGATGAGTTCTCTCTTTCTGTATAGGATGGCAGCAATGCTGCAAAAAAATAGTCTGCAGGATCTCCATAAAAAAGATTGAAGCCTTTCAGGAAGCTCATTTCATAAATACCTGGATCTGTAATATAATGACGGCTGGTCATTTTTCCGCTGGTACCACTGCTTTCAAAAACCATAACCGTGTAATCCGGCCCGCTTATCACTTTATGGCTCCTGAAAATAGCAGCAGGAAGGAAAGGTATTTCTTCCGGTCTGTTTACATCAGACGGATCAATATTCAGGAATTTTATAAAATCTCTGTAAATCTGATTGTTCTCTGCCTGAAATCTGAATACTTCAAGAGCTTTATTCTGAAAATCAGTCAGGCCGTTTAGATTGAAAATCCTATCTGTCAGAGCCGGGTTCATTTACCGGGAAAAGTTAATGTTCCATCCGGCTGATATACCCATTCAAATGAACACCTGACATAATCAAAGTCCTCCCTGTCCTCGGTCACGAGGGAGATTATCCTTATCTTCGCATAATGTTCGGTATTTGACCGGTATAACCAGATCTGATTTATCTTTAAAAGGTTTGCACTTTCTTCCCACTGGCTGGCGCTAACAGAAGTGAGATTATTAAAAGCCGTTTTGGCTGTCTGTTCATCGGCATATTCCCCGAATTTGAAGAATGAACCTCTTAAATTATTTGCCTCAAACGATATATTGGCTCCATCCCTGAAAATGATTATATCGGGTTTCGGGGTTTCGACATTTGATGCAAGCCTTGCTTCGGAAAAAAGAAATCCGTAATTTATATATGTCTGAAGTTTCTGATCCAGGACCAATTCGTTATCAATAGTAGCTGTTCCGAGGAGGTCAGGTTCCTTTTCCTTACCACAGGATGTCAGCAACAAGGCAGCTGATAACAATATTGAAATAAGTCTTTCCATTTCTCAACAAAGATAACGGAATTACCGGAGCCTGTGGTATAAAAAGAGAGGCTGATTTTCTTATCAGCCTCCTGTATACTAAATTGATCAAACTGTCTGAGCCGTATCGCCACTGCGCCATTGAGCCACTGCACCGTTGAGCCGTTGTGCTGTTATGCCGTTACGCCGTTGTGCCGTTCCGCCGTTGTGCCTCCATTCCCCTGAGCCTATTCTCCTCTTATCGCTACTATCCCCGGAAGTTTTTTACCTTCCATATATTCAAGCATTGCACCGCCTCCGGTTGATACATAGCTTACTTTATCGACGAGACCGTTTTTGTTTATTGCTGCTACTGAATCACCTCCTCCTATAAGGGAGAAAGCACCATTTTCAGTTGCTTTAGCCACTGCTTTGGCAATTGCTGTTGTTCCTGCAGCAAATTTATCTATTTCAAAAACACCCATAGGGCCGTTCCATAGTACGGTTTTTGATTTTGATATAACTTCTTCAAAGAGGCTGATAGTTTTTTCGCCGATATCGAGGCCCATCCATCCGTCTTTCACATCGTCTATTGCAGAGACATAGGTATTTGCTTCGGCATCGAACTTATCGGCATTCAGTCCGTCGACCGGCAGCAGAAGATTCACTCCTTTTTCTTTTGCTTTTTCCAGAACTGCTTTTGCCACATCAAGCTTGTCCGACTCACAGAGAGAATTTCCTATTTTACCACCCATTGCCTTTATGAATGTATAAGTCATTCCGCCTCCTATTATAAGGTTATCAACCCTGTCAAGAAGGTTATCGATTATAAGTATTTTGTCTGATACTTTGGCTCCTCCCATAACTGCGGTAAACGGTCTGCCTGCACTCTTAAGCACTTTATCCATTGCTGCAAGCTCGCTGTTGATCAGGAATCCGAACATCTTCTTTTCTGCCGGAAAATAGTCAGCTATCACAGCTGTGGTAGCATGTGCCCTGTGAGCAGTTCCGAATGCATCATTAACATAGACTTCAGCATACATGGAAAGTTTTTTCGCCATCTCTTTCTGTTTCAGTTTAAGCTCAGCCTTGGCAGCTTTCTTTTCATCGTCAGTGGCTGTTTCCGGAAGTATGGGTTTCCCTTCCTCTTCGGGATAAAAACGGACATTTTCGAGCAAAAGCACTTCTCCGGGCTTCAGTTCTTTTGTCATGTTTGCTGCTGATTCACCCAGACAATCATCTGCAAAAAGCACCTTCATGCCCAGATGCTTTTCAAGTACCGGTAAAACAGGTTTCAGGGAATATTTCTCCATCCGCCCTTCAGGCCTTCCCAGATGAGACATCAGGATGCATGCACCACCATCTCCGGTTATTTTACGGATTGTGGGCAATGCTCCTCTGATCCTTGTGTCATCAGTAACAACAAATGTCTTCTTATCGAGCGGTACATTGAAATCGACCCTTACAATAGCCTTCGTACCTTTAAAATTAAAATCCTGAATCATTTTCATATATTATTCGGTTTATGGTTTTCTTCCTTCGACTTTTTTAAAGTATACAAACCTAATTAATTTTTAAATATCATTTATGGCTTTTAAGAACATTCCTGACTTTATGGTGTTATCCGGATGTTAAAAGTTTAATTAATTTTGGAAAAAAAGTTATGGCAAAAATCACATTAAAAGGAAACCCGGTCAATACATACGGCAGTCTTCCCGGTGCAGGGAGCAAGGCTCCTGAATTTTCACTCGTGAAATCAGACCTGGGAATACTCAGCTTATCTGACCTCAGAGGTAAAAAGCTTATTCTGAATATTTCTCCGAGCCTTGATACCTCGGTTTGTGCAACAGCAGCCAGAAAGTTCAACGAACTGGCCGCCGCTGATCCTGAACTACTTGTTCTGGCAATAACCAAAGATCTGCCTTTCGCACATGGACGTTTTTGTACAACAGAAGGAATTAATAATGTTGTAACACTTTCAGGATTCAGGGATATGGATTTCGGAAGATCATATGGAATTGAAATTACCGACGGGCCCTTTACAGGCCTTTATGCAAGAAGTATTGTAATAATCGATGAAAACGGACTTGTAAAATATAATGAGCTTGTTCCTGAAATTGCACAGGAACCGGATTATGAAGCTGCACTGAATGCATTATAGACCGGCAGGATGAAATAAATTGAATCAGGATGAATTTTTCGGACATACCAGGCCAGAAAGAGATTATATCAAGACTGATCAGATCGGTTAAGGAAGAAAGGGTCAGTCATGCACAGATATTCACAGGCCCTGAAGGATGCGGCTCTCTGGCACTTGCAATGGCTTATGCAAAATATATAAGCTGTGAGAACAGGAATGAGAATGATTCGTGTGGTACCTGCCGTTCGTGTGTGAAATATGAAAAAATGATCCATCCTGATCTTCATTTTGTTTTTCCGGTAATTAAAAAAGAAAAAAAAGACACGGAACCCGTCAGTGATTCATTTATTGAATCATGGAGGGAGTTCGCAGGTAAATCACCATATTTCACAATTAACGGATGGCTTGATTCGATAGAAGTGGGAAATGCACAGGGACTTATTTTCTCATCTGAAGCTGCCGAGATAATTAAAAAACTCAATCTCAAAACCTTTGAGTCGGATTATAAAATTATGATCATCTGGCTTCCGGAGAAAATGCATCCCTCTGCAGCCAACAAGCTCCTCAAACTTATAGAAGAACCACCTGACAGAACGATATTCCTGCTTGTGTCTGATGAACCCGGGAAAGTGATACCTACCATCCTTTCAAGATGTCAGCTGATAAGAATTCCCGGATTCACAAACCATCAGATCACTGATTACCTTATAAACAATTGCAGGGCAGACAGTCAGAAAGCCGGTGAAATAGCAAAGGTGGCCAACGGGAATATCATCAAGGCAATAGAATTCTTTGAAAACGAAGATGTTTCATTACAGAATCTTGAACGTTTCAAAAACCTTATGCGATTTGCCTGGAAACGGGATATCATATCGATCATCAACTGGTCGGAAGATTTATCAACGACAGGAAGAGAAGCACAGAAAAATTTCCTTTCATATTCCTTGAGGATACTGAGGGAGAACCTTATGTTAACACTGGGACAGAACAGGAATAATCTCGTATTTCTGGCGGGAGAAGAAGCATCTTTTTCAGGGAATTTCCACCCATTTGTCAACCAGTCCAATATTTATTCACTTACCGAAGAATTCAACCAGGCATTTACCCATGTTGAATCAAACGGCAATTCAAAGATCATTTTTCTTGATCTTGCCCTCAGGGTTACAAGACTTATTTCAAGAACGGCGAAAGCATAATTGAAATTGATCCTTTTATTCACTACTTTTGCGCTTTGAATTATGTAGCGGTTGATTTTTTATGGCAGAGATCGAAGATTTACAGGGTCAGACGGGCGAAGAGATCCGAATACCTGATATAAAATACAAACCCGGGTGCAACAAACTTGATTGCTTCAACTGGCTGAATAATCTGCCTGAATGTGCAAATGATAATGAGATAGTTGAGGTCAGGTTCAAGAATACCCGTAAAGGTTTTTACAGGAATGTCAACAATCTCCGGCTTGAGATAGGGGATGTTGTCGCAGTTGAAGCCTCCCCAGGTCACGATATAGGACGTATATCAATGACCGGCAGGCTGGTACATGTGCAGCTTAAGGAACTTAAGGTACAGCCTGCTTCTGACGATCTGAAGAAAGTATACCGGAAAGCCAAAGCCGTTGACATTCAGAAATGGGAAGAGGCAAAAAAACTGGAGATCCCCACTATGCTGCGCTCACGAAATATATCTGAGGAGCTCAAACTGAATATGAAGATAGGGGATGTTGAATACCAGGGCGACAAAACCAAGGCAATATTCTATTACATTGCTGATGAAAGAGTCGATTTCAGGCAGCTTATTAAAGTACTGGCTGATGAATTCAAGGTAAGGATAGAAATGCGGCAGATTGGTGCACGTCAGGAAGCGGGCAGGATTGGAGGAATAGGATCATGCGGAAGAGAACTTTGCTGTTCCATTTATATTACCAATTTCAACTCGGTCACTACCACTCATGCAAAATACCAGGAGTTGTCACTTAATCCGCAAAAACTGGCAGGACAATGTGGCAAGCTTAAATGCTGTCTGAATTTTGAATTTGACTGCTATGTGGATGCCCAGAAAGGATTCCCTCCAAGGGATATACCTCTTGAAGCATCTGACTGTACAGCCTATTTCCTGAAGATGGAGGTCCATAAAGGAGTCTACTGGTATACAACCGATCCCCATTCAACAGCAAACCTGATCCCGGTACCTGTCGAAAGGGTGAGGGAAATACAGACAATGAACAGAAAAGGCCAGAAACCTCAGCGCATAATTGATAACAATCAGGAATGGGATTCACCTCCTCAGTCGGAAGATCTGCTGGAAAACAACAGCCTTACAAGATTCGATACAGTAAAAACAGGAAAGAAACAACGCCGCCATTCCCATAAAAAGAGAAACAGGAAATTCAATGAGAATAAAAGCAAATAATCCTGGTATATTCCTTATCCCCATACTGCTCCTTATTGCTTCCTGCAGCAGAAATACTCTTTTTACCGACACTGTTACTATTCCGGATAAAACGTGGAAACTGACTAATATCCCGGAATTCAGTTATGATTCTGAGGATACCTTAACAAAAACAAATGTTTCAATAACTATCCGTACAGGATCAGATTTCCCGTTCAGAAATATTTTCCTCTTTGTCACTGCAGTATCTCCCGACGGCAAAAGCATAACCGATACACTGGAGTATCAGCTTGCTGACGAAAAAGGCAACTGGTATGGTAAAGGACCGGGGGATATAAATGAACTGAACCTCCCGTACCGGGCCAATGTCTTCTTCCCCCTTAAAGGAGCATATGTTTTCAGGATACAGCATGGCATGAGGGCAGGCGATCTGAAAGGGGTATATGATCTCGGATTAAGAATTGAAAAAATAAAGATCTGATCTCCGGCCGTGGGAAAAAACAAACTGGCCAGATGGGCTGAACTGAAGACTTTCAAAAATGTGATACAGCCCGATCCGGGAATTCAGCCCGGGCAAGACCATCCGGTCAGGGGAAACTGGAAACAGGATATATTCCATAACAACAATCCTATTATACTTGAGCTTGGCTGCGGAAAGGGAGAATATACAACAGGACTGTCGGAAAGATTCCCGGATAGAAATTATATCGGAGTCGATATCAAGGGAGCCAGGATTTGGCGCGGAGCCAGAACAGCACACGAAAAAAATATCCCCAATGCTGCTTTCCTGAGAACAAGAATTGAATTTACCGGATCATTTTTCGCTGAGGATGAGGTTGACGAAATATGGCTTACATTCCCTGACCCCCAGCCCGGAAATAAGAATTCCAACAAAAAGCTTACCTGCCCGTGGTTCCTCAATCTTTACCGCAGCTTCCTGAAAGATAACGGAACTATCTGGCTGAAGACTGATAATGAAGAGCTATATAATTATACAAGGTCGATTGCCGAAAAAAATAAGCTTCCCGTACTTAAAGCAACTTCAGATCTTTACAGGGAAGATGACCTGAATGAGATTTTTCTTATCAAAACCCATTACGAAAATAATTATCTGAGTGAAGGGCGGAAGATCCATCTGCTGGCTTACACTCTGCCTAAAAACAGGATCATTGAAGATGAAATCTCAAAATTCCTCTGCAGATAAGGATTTTTTCGATCTGGTTTATGAGATCACAAAACTCATTCCTTTCGGGAGAGTGACATCCTATGGCGCTATAGCCAGGTATCTCGGATCCGGAAAATCAGCCAGAACTGTAGGCTGGGCGCTGAACGCCTGCCATGCCCGGCCTGATTTCATACCGGCACACAGAGTGGTGAATCATCAGGGCCTTCTTACAGGAAAACATCATTTCGGTAATTCTACAACCATGGAACAACTTCTCGCAAATGAGGGTATCATTGTTGAAGACGACAGGGTTGTTGATTTCAGGGAAAAATTCTGGGACCCTTCTGTCGAAATCGAGCCATACCATATTAAAATCCTTTAGTTTAAGATTCATTAATTTCATAGATACATCCTTTAATTATCTAGTTTACAAATAAATAAGTTTTCCCTCCTTTTTCAAGGAGGAGAAACTTTTAACCCATGATTTCTTTAGGTTGTCGATCTTTCAATTTTGTACTAAAAGAAAAAAATAGTAATATTGCCCTCTATTTATAATTAATTTAAATAAAAATAAAACCATCAGTCATGTCAGATACTTTAACCATAAAAGAACGTGTAATTAAAGCCCTTGACAGGGTAAGGCCCTACCTTCAGTCGGATGGAGGAGATATTGAACTTCTTGAAATAACGGATGATCTGTCTGTAAAAGTAAAACTGACCGGAGCCTGCCACGGATGTCCCTACAGTATGATGACTCTCAAATCAGGGGTTGAACAGGCAATTATGAAAGAGGTTCCCGAAATTAAAAGAGTAATTTCTGCCTGACAGATACAACTTGCCAATTTTCATTACCTTTGAAATACTATATACAGTTTAAGTAAGTTTATAGTATTAAAAGTCAGCTATTGTCTTCACTAAAAAAAGCATATAAATATCTGGCAATCTCCGGGCTGTTGCTTGTTATGGCAAATTGTTCGGTGGAAAAGAATACAAGTACAACAAGATTTTACCACGGTCTGACAGCCAGATACAATATCTATTTCAACGGATATGAAAGCTTTAAAAGAGGTATTCTGAAGGTATCCAACGGATATACTGATGATTATGCAGAATTGCTGAATATCTTCGAATACAGTGATCCGTCGACAGCCTCTCTCTGCAGCTCTGATATGGATCAGGCCATAATGAAAGCTTCAAAGCTGATCTCTCTCAAGTCAATAACGGCAAGACCGGAAATAAAGGATAAGCGTAAATCAACACCTGCCGATACTGATCTTCTTAACCGGAAAGAATATAATGAATGGGTTGATGACAGTTATCTTCTCATCGGAAAATCGCGGTTTTTTAAACATGAGTTCACCGAAGCCGAAGCCGTTTTAAATTATTCGATCAACGAGGCTAACGATCCCATGATAAGGAAAGAAGCTTCTGTATGGCTTGCGAGGATCTTCAATGAAACCGGGAAATATGTTGATTCTTACCGTATTATTAATGAAATTGACATCGAAAATGAATCATCCCGGCAGCTGAAAGGTATGTATTATACAACACTTGCAGATCTCTATATTAAACAGAAAAGATTCTCTGAAGCCATCGCACCCCTCGAAAACGCCATGGAATTCGTTGCAGGGAAAAAGACAAAATACAGACTGACATATCTTCTTGCCCAGCTCAACGAAATAGAAGGAAACACAGGAGCAGCAACATCCCTGTACCGAAAAGTGGTAAAAATGAATCCGCCCTATGATGTGGAATTCAATGCAAGAATTAATATCGCCGGTGTATTTGATATTAATTCAGGCAATCCGGGAGAGATACGGAGAGAACTTGAAAAGATGCTGAGAGATTCAAAGAACACCGATTACCAGGATCAGATATATTATTCTCTTGCCCGATTGTCAATGAAGGCAGGTAACGAGAATGAGGCACTTGAATACTTCAGGAAATCAGTCTCTTCGTCCATCTCCAACCAGAACCAGAAAGGAAGATCATATCAGGCTATTGCCGATTATTATTACGGCAAACCAGATTTCATCAATGCCGGGAAATATTATGACAGCACTGTATATTTTCTCGACCAGAAACATCCTGAATATCAGTCGCTGAAAACCAAATCGCAGGATCTGAATGCTGTTGTTTCGCAACTTGTAATAATACAGCAGGAAGACAGTCTGCAGAAAGTAGCAGCTATGCCCGAATCCGAAAGAAACGCACTTATAACCAACATAATCAATGAGATTACCCGTGCAGAAGCTGAAGGAAGGACAAGCGATTATACCGACAGGTACAATATGGGCCAGTATTATGAGAACGAGAGACGTTTCCAGGGGAATATTGAACAGGAAGGTAAATGGTATTTCTACAACCAGTCAGCTCTTACTTTCGGAAGAACTGAATTCAGGCGCCGTTACGGTGACAGAAAGCTGGAAGACAACTGGAGACGTGCAAACAAGGCAATAGTCGCATCAGGACAACAAAGTTCGGGAACAGAAGAAGGAACACAGGCAGGGAAAGATACGGCAGCTTCAGTAATGGATTATAAAAAGCCTGAATTCTATCTTAAGAACCTGCCCCTTACAGATTCACTGCTTAAGATATCAAATGAAAAGATCGCAAATGCATATCTTAATGCAGGCAAAGCCTATGCTGAAAAAATAGGCGATCAGGCCAGGGCAAATGAATCATTCGAAAACCTGCTGAAAAGATACCCTTCACATGAACTTATTCCTGAAGCATTATATACACTCTATAAAATTAACCAGCAGACAAATGCCGCTTTAGCTGAAACTTACAGACAGAGATTGCTGGAAAGATACCCCGAAACAGAATATGCGATGATCTTATCGGACCCTGATTATTACGAGAAAAAGCTTGCAGATATAAAAATGGCTGAACAGCTATATAATCGGGCCTACAATGAATATACCGGAGAAAACTTCACTTCTGCCATTTCAATTACCGATGAAGCTCTCATGAAATATGAAAAGGATATCCTTGTCCCCAAATTCATGTTGCTTAAAGCATATTCAGTGGCAAGAATATCTGATGAACGTGCATTCAGGGATGAACTCAGCAAACTTGTAAAACAATGGCCCGAAACAGAGGAAGGTAAAAAAGCCGGCGAAATAATCGCATTCCTGAATGTGAAGGTACCCGAACTTAAAATTGAGGAAGAGATTGTAATAGCAAAAGAGCTGTTCATTGCAGATACAACCACCTCTGATAAATTTGTTCTGATCATAGCTGATCCCGGATTCAGTATAAACCTGGCCACATTCGACGTAATAAGCTATAATATAGATAATTATACAAATCTTAATTACAGAACCGAGGGAACTCTGGTCGATAACAGGTATATTATGATAACCGTTACCGGTTTCAGGGGATTTTCGGAAGCCATGGATTATTATAAAAAGTTCAGCTCTGAAACACTGATAAGAAATTCATCAGGAAAGCAGATGTTCACATTTGTAATAAGCACCCAGAACCTCGAAGTTCTGAATAAAGATAAAAATCCCGAAAGGTATCTGCTCTTCTTCAGGGAGAATTACCTTCCGGAATAACCTTGTTGTCGTATGAGAAAGATAAGAATACTCTGGACAGATGATGAGGTTGAAGCACTTAAGCCCCATATCTTTTTTCTGAAGGAAAAAGGTTATGACGTGGATACCTGTTCAAACGGAAATGATACTCTTGATCTTGTGAGACAGAATTCCTATGATCTCATCTTTCTTGATGAAAATATGCCGGGATTAAGTGGTATTGAAACATTACGTCTGATAAGGGAGATCCGTACTGACATACCTGTGGTGATGATCACTAAGAGTGAAGAGGAAGATATAATGGAAGCGGCCATTGGTTCCGCCATTGCATATTATCTTATTAAACCTGTCAAGCCCAATCAGATACTTCTGGCCATCAAGAAAATACTTGATCAGAAACGGCTTGTAACTGAAAAGACCACAACCGATTACAGGATGGAATTCAGCCGGATAGGCAATATGATATCATCAGCTTCAACTCACACTGACTGGGCAGAACTTTACCGTAAGATTGTATTCTGGGAAAGCGAACTGGAAAAGTCTGCTGATCAGGGAATGGCTGAAATACTTATGATGCAGGAAAATGAAGCAAATAATTCATTCTGCAAATTTGTAATGAAAAATTATCTTTCCTGGCTTGATCCGAAGTTTAATAAAGGCCCTCTCCTCTCGCCTTCCCTGTTCAGCTCAAAGATCTTTCCGCATGTAGTGCCGGGGCAGCCTTTGTTCTTCATACTGATCGACAATATGCGATTTGACCAGTGGAAGATAATATCAGCCGAACTGACCGGGCTGTACAGGATAATGGAAGAAGACATATACTACAGCATACTTCCCACTGCAACACAATTCAGCAGGAATGCAATATTCGCGGGAATGATGCCTTCGCAGATAATCAGCATGATGCCACAGTACTGGATCAACGAAGACGAGGAAGAGGGGAAAAATGAATTTGAAGAGGAGCTCTTCCTTAGCCATATTGCACGAAAAGGACTGAGATACAAATGGTCATATCATAAAATCAGCAACAGCCATGAAGGAAAGAAGGTCAATGAGAAAATCCGTCAGCTGCTTGATAATGATATTAATATACTTGTTTTTAACTTTGTTGACATTCTTTCGCATGCAAGAACCGAAATCGGGCTTATCCGTGATCTTGCCGGTGATGAACCTGCATACAGAAGCCTTGTACGTTCATGGTTCATCCATTCCTCTCTTTTCGAACTGCTCAATTTAATTGTCTCTTATCCGGTAAAGGTAATTTTCAGTACAGATCACGGTACCATCAGGGTCCAGAATCCGGTGAAAATAATTGGTGACAAAAAGACCTCGACCAATCTCCGGTATAAAATGGGAAGGAATCTCAATTACAATCCGGCTGATGTATTTGAGTTACGTGATCCGGCCAGTGCTTTTCTTCCGAAATCAAATATAACCAGCAGGTATATTTTTGCACGCAACAAGGACTATCTTGTCTACCAGAATAACTTCAACTATTATGCGGGGTATTATAAAGATACTTTTCAGCATGGAGGTATATCGATGCAGGAAATGCTTCTCCCGGTAGCCCGTGTGGAACCTCTGAATAAATGAAAATAATCATCAGGCATAAGAAGTATCTTCCGGAAACGGTAAAGCTGCTGTTAAAGATATCTGAGCCACGAAGATTGTTTGCTTTTTACGGACCCGTCGGCTCCGGTAAAACGACCATAATAAAAGCCATCTGCAGTGAACTGGGAGCAACCGACGAAGGAAGCAGTCCTTCCTTCACAATCGTGAATGAATACAGAAACGCAGATGGAGAAAGCCTTTATCACATTGATTTTTACAGGATAAAAAAACAGGAAGAGGTGTTCGATTTCGGTATAGAAGAATATCTTTCTTCGGGATCATACTGCTTTATGGAATGGCCTGAACTGATTGAGGATATTCTTCCTCAGAATACTTACAGGATAAGGATCAGTGTGGGAGAAAAGAACGAACGTATACTGGAAGTGCCCTGAGGAATTCTTTTGGCACCTAAGTTCTATTTTTATACCTTTGAGGCAACAACTACACTCCTGAAATGAACGAAAAAAGCAAGAGCGGTAAAATAAATCTGGGGAACAGTGCCCTGATGCCGAAAGAAGAACATCTGGAAACAACTGTCAGATTCAGGAGAATAACGATCGGTATACCCTCTGACATAAAAGATGACGAAAAAAGAGTGGTGCTTACTCCTGAAGCAGTTAATATTCTTGTTGAGTCCGACAATGAAGTAATAGTTCAGAAAGGAGCCGGAGCCGGCTGTAATTATTCCGACAAGGATTACAGTGAAAACGGAGCTGTCATAACAGAATCACCAGCCCGTGTGTATGGATCCGATGTCGTTATAAAGGTAGCTCCATTCACTCCGAAAGAAGTTGAATATCTGAAAGGTAACCAGGTGGTTATGTCCTATCTGAACGTTCTGAAGCTCAGTGAAGAGACCCTAGCAGGATTGATAAGAAAAAAGGTAACGGCTATCGCATTTGAAAAAATCCGTGACAATAACGGAGTCATGCCGGTAATTGAATCAATGAGTGAGATAAGCGGAGTCACTTCCGTAATGCTTGCCTCGGAATATCTCAGTAATTATCATGGTGGTAAAGGTGTGATGCTGGGAGGTATTACCGGTGTTACTCCTACCGAGGTCGTTATACTCGGTGCCAATACTGCAGGTGAATTTGCTGCGAGAGCAGCCCTGGGACTTGGCGCTCAGGTAAAGATCTTCGATAAATCCCTGCAACAGCTCAGGAAAATTGAAACATCCATGGGACAAAGGCTTCAGACATCCGTGTTCCATCCGCAGGTACTCAGAAAAGCCCTCAGGTCAGCCGATGTGCTTATCGGGGCTATTGAGCTCGAGGATCTCAAACCATGGTATTATGTTACTGAAGAGATGGTAAGGACAATGAAGAACAAAGCGGTTATAATCGATCTGAGCATCGACCGTGGAGGATGTATAGAAACAACCGAATGCCGGTTCATGCGGGATCCGGTTTATGAGAAACATGGTGTAATTCATTTTTCAGCATGGAACCTTCCTTCAAGAGTTGCCAGAACAGCTTCAATGGCATTAAGCAATATTTTTGCACCACTGCTTCAGAATATGGCAGCTTCGGGAGGGATTACCCAGCTGCTTAAAAGTGATCCGGGATCCAGAAGCGGTGTCTATCTCTATAACGGGATACTGACAAATGAAACACTCGGTCAGAAATTCAATATACTGTCAAAAGATCTGGATCTTCTTCTTTCTGCATTCTGAAAATCAGATCCAGACAAGCTCAGCCTCATCTTCATTTATGATTATCTGTGCTTTACGGCCTATATAAAACGCACGGTTATCATCAATATGACCTGCAGGAAATCCCGTCAGCACAGGATATTTATTTCCCGCGACAGCTTCCGATATTATCTGTTCACTGCTCTTCCCCCACGGAATTTTAGTTTCTTCCATTTTTGTGAATCCCCCGGTAAGAAGTGCTGCCAGACCCCTGAGCTTCCCGGCAAGCTTCAGTGATAACATCATCCTGTCGAGATGGTAAAAATATTCACCTGTATCTTCAATGAAAAGTATTCTCCCGCGTGTCTTTGGCTCTGCAACGGATCCTATAAGACTGTAAAGGAGTGACAGGTTCCCTCCCGTAACTTCGCCGGTCACATTTGCCTGTCTCTGAAATTCACCCTTCCACCTGACGGACTCAGGATGACCAAACAATACACCATGCAAAGATCCAAGGGTTCCGGGACTCATTTCCTTCCTCCTGTAATTCAAGGGCATCTCTCCATGGATTGAAATAATCCTCTCTTTCTCGCTCAGCCAGGTAAGCAATATTGTTATATCACTAAATCCTACAAACCATTTAGGATGTCTTTTCAAAGCTGAAAAATCTATCCTGTCTATTATTCTGAGCATACCATAGCCGCCCCGGGAACACATGACAGCTTTAATATTCTTATTATCAGTCACCTCCTGAAGATCTGCAATCCTCTGACTGTCGGTCCCGGCATAAGGACCATCCTTCTTCAGGGCATTCCGGCCGACATGAACCTTCAAACCCCAGTCCTCAAGAACATTAATGCCGTCATTTATCTTTTCCTCATCAACTGACCATGATGGCGTGATTATCGCTACTTCATCCCCTGATTTCAGGAACGGAGGCTGAATTTTATTTCCTGACATTTAATAAGCAGATTATTTGTAAAAATAATGGATAATAAGAGAAAAAAGAAGAAGTCACACAGAGATCCACAGAGGCTTCACAGAGTTCCACAGAGTTTCACTGGAAATTACACAGAATGCCATAGAGAAAATATTATCATTAATCTTTATCTCTGTGCTCCACTGTGTCTTCTCCGGCTTTCCTCTGTGTAATTGCTTTCAAATTATATGTAAATGTATAATCCCTTTGTGCCGTTGTTCCGTTGTACCGTTGCACCATTTTTTATTATATTTGTGGTCTTTTAAAAATACCATTCCTTTTTCACTAATTATCATGAATAAATATAAAAGATACCTTGTCACTTCAGCATTGCCATATGCCAACGGACCAATTCATATTGGCCATCTTGCAGGAGTATATGTCCCTTCAGACATTTATACAAGGTTCC
>CAYQZL010000090.1:6408-18298 GCA_964421975.1 uncultured Rikenellaceae bacterium | reverse complement strand
CAGAATTATTGAAAGCATAAATAATCTCCTGGATCGTTGATGGATTGATCATTGGCTGATCACCCAGACAGACCATCGCAGCATCGCATTCTTCAGGTAATGATTTTATTCCACACTTTACCGAAGAAAGCATTCCGTCATTCCAGTCGTGATTATAGCACTGAGCTACGGGTAGTTTTCCTGTTACCTTATTTATATCATCTTTCCCCGACCCCGTAACAACAATAATGTTTTTTATACCTGATACCAGGATGCTATGAATCACTTTTTCAATGATAGTTACACCATGGTAGGGCAGAAGCATTTTTCCGGTTCCCATTCTTGCGGATCCTCCTGCTGCGAGTATAATAGCATAAATATTATTCATCAATTAAATCTTCATTTCCCGGGATCAGGAGCCGGTTCTTTAATTGTCTGATCTGTAAATCATAAATAACTACCTGTCAATCATATAATGCTACATGACAGTATTCAGACGAATCTTTTTCTGCCTCTGCTGTTTTTTACCATAATCAGCTGGGCGGCAATGCTTACAGCGATCTCCTGGATTGTCTTCGAATTTATTTCGAGTCCTATCGGTGTACTTATCCTTTTCCACTGATCTTCCGTAGCCCATCCTTTTGCAACAAAATCGGAATGCATCTTCGCCACTTTTGCTCTGCTTCCTATCATTCCGACATATCCGGCATCTGTGCCGATGCATGGCCGCAAAGCTTCGGCATCGTAACTATGACCTCTTGTAACGATAACTATGAATGTATCGGGAGATTTGTTTATTTCACGCATTGCCTGACCAATATCCTTAACGATTATATGATCGGCATCCGGCAGATTTTCAATATTTGCAAATTCCCGCCTCGTATCTATTACTGTCACTTCAAATCCGATCAGCTTTCCGAGATGTGACAGTGCTTTACCAATATGTCCGGCTCCGGCTATGATCAGTCTTGGCACAGGAAAAACCGGTTCAAGAAGAAAAACAGTCAAGGATTTTTCATCCGGTAAAGTAAGTTCTAACTTCTTATAATTATCATTTCCGGAAGCATTAAGTATTTCCGTTGCCAGTGGCATAATTTTGTCAAAGACTGATGGATGAAGATCAGGTATGGTTTTATCCGTCATCCAGTAACGATGGATCTTTACACCCGATTTATCCATGAGGTTAACTTTTGTTATAAGAACTCCTGGTATACGGGCAGCGACAGTTTTTTCCATTTCATTATAAACCTGCAGATGAGCAAGCGGATCTGCATCGATAAGGATTGTGATACTGCCGCCGCAGATCGCTTCTTCAGGATCTGTACTTTTATTATCGAACGAATAATGAAAAAATTGTGATTCCTTTTTTCTGCCGCATTTCAATGCAAATTCCTGGGTACGGGCTTCTGCAACACCTCCTCCCACGGTACCTGTTACGAGTCCCCTGTTGCTGAATATCGCTGAACTGCCAGGCTTCTGGGGTGTTGATCCTTCAGTGGAGGTAACAGTCACCAGTACCGGATCAACAATAACCGGAGCCAGTTTAAGCAGTTTAAAGTAGATATTATTAATCATCCAGCAACAATTGAAAAAAATGAACCCGGATATTCAACCCCGGAAAGAAATAAGGATCCGGGGCAATATCCACATATAACAAATATATTAAAATTGATGAATAAATAATAATTTTACCGGTGGCACCTAAAATTTCTTTTCAACACAAAATAATTACAAAATGCAAAGTCCGTTTACAAAAAAACTTTCATCTGCAATAGCCATTGTATTATTTCTGATTGCCTGCCAGTCTCCGGTAAGCAATAAGTTGAATACAGGAACTTCAGTAAATTCCTGGCTGGAGGAAATGACAATCTCCGGGTTGCGGGAAGCTTACCTGAAAAAAGAATATACAATAAGCGATGTGGTGAATGCTTATATTGAAAGGATCAATGAGATCGACAAGTCGGGACCTGCGCTCAACTCGATCATTGTTATAAATCCTGATGCTCTGTCCATAGCTGCTGCTCTTGACAGAGAAATGGCAGAAGGCAGGCTCAGGGGGCCGCTTCACGGGGTACCGGTTATTCTGAAAGATAATATTGATACGGGAGACAAGATGCCGACTACCGCAGGTTCAAATGCTCTTGCCAGTTCCTTTGCAGCCAATGACAGTTTTATAGCCGCTAAGCTGCGTGAAGCAGGTGCTGTCATAATAGCTAAAGCTAATCTCAGTGAATTTGCAAATTTCAGGGCTGATATTTCATCAAGCGGCTGGAGCGGAGTCGGAGGCCAGACCAGGAATCCTTATATTCTTGACAGAAATCCGTGCGGGTCAAGCTCAGGATCGGGTGTCGCCGTTTCTGCAAACCTGTGCATGGTTGCAATCGGGACAGAAACAAACGGTTCTATCGTATGTCCGTCAAATAATAATGGGATAGTAGGTATAAAACCAACAGTC
Organism: uncultured Rikenellaceae bacterium; assembly: GCA_964421975.1. Lineage (GTDB taxonomy): Bacteria > Bacteroidota > Bacteroidia > Bacteroidales > VadinHA17 > LD21. The sequence goes on along the minus strand of CAYQZL010000090.1, from coordinate 15,864 downwards.
GGACTGTTAAGCCGGACAGGTATAATTCCCATTTCATTTACACAGGATACTCCGGGCCCCATGGCACGTACAGTTGCTGATGCCGCTATATGCCTTGGAGCAATGACCGGAACAGATCCTTCGGATTCAAAGACCCTTGATTCGGAAGGTAAAAACTATAAAGATTATTCGGAATTTCTGGTTCAAAATGGTTTGAAAGGAAAAAGGATAGGTGTCATTAAAAATTCGGGAGGATTTTTTGATCCTGTGGATTCCCTGATGAAGAAAGCTATCCGGGACATGAAAGCTGCAGGAGCAGAGATTACCGAGGTTGAAGCCACATCCGGCAGGGAATACAACGGAGCATCATATCAGGTACTGCTTTATGAGTTTAAAGACGGACTCAACAGGTATTTTGAAGGTCTCGGAGAAAATGCTCCGGTTAAATCTCTGAAAGACATTATAGATTTCAATATGAAAGACAGCATTGAACTGAAATATTTTGACCAGAAGATACTCATTGAAGCCGAAAAGAAAGGTGATCTCAATACTGTGGAGTATAAGCAGGCACTTGCAAAGATGCTCAGGGCCACCCGTGAAGATGGTATAGACAAAATGATGAATGAGAACCGGCTGGATGCTTTGATCGCACCCACGGGATCACCGGCATGGAAGACTGATCTCATTCTGGGAGATCATTTTGTGGGAGGCAGTTCATCTCTTGCAGCAATTGCCGGATACCCGGCAATAACTGTCCCGATGGGATTTGTAAATGAACTGCCTGTAGGGATTACTTTCTTTGGCAGAGCATGGAGCGAACCTGTTCTGATCAGCATTGCCTATGGTTATGAGCAGGCAACAAAGCACAGGAAGCCTCCACGCTATGTATTAACAGACTGAAGTGCTTATTGTAAATAATCCTGTTACTATTCTTTTGTTTCGGATTTATCTTCAGCCCTGAATTTTTCAGGCTCATCTTCAACTTTTGAAGCTTTCTTGAATTCCTTCATTCCCTGCCCGAGTCCTTTCATCAGTTCAGGTATTTTTCGTCCTCCAAACAAAAGCACTACAACAAGCAGAATTAAAATGATCTCTGTAACACCAAAATTTGCCATCCTACACGATTTTAATTTATCTTATAAAAATAGTATAAGTAACCCTAATAAACAAATAAGAATAAGCTCTATACTTTCTGCGGAACTATATAGGGCTTTCTGTATGGTCTGGTGAGATAAGCATCAGCTTCTTTATCATTGACAAACTTTTCTGTTGCCGGATCAAAATAAAGAGTTCTTCCTGTTCTGTATGCTATATTACCAAGATGTGCCAGTCCCGATGAAAGATGTGCTGTTTCCACCGGTGCATTGAGCATCTTCTTATCGTGTGCAAGTACAGCATCTATGAAGTTCTTGTAATGATCGCCGCCTTCCCTGCGTGATGGTCCCGGCTTATAATCTCTTCCAAGGAAAGATTCATATCTGTCATAATTATAAACGACCAGATAGCCTTCCGTTCCATAGAATATATTACCAACGGTTGCACCATTCTCGGAATTGGTCATCCATGGACGAACCTCAAACTCAATGAATTTCTTTTCTTTCGGATACAGATATGTGGAAGCCAGAACTTCCGGTGTTTCTTTTGCATCGTCGAATACAAACTTACCCCCGCCTGCTGTTATAACTTCGGGCAGACCCACGTCGAGACCCCACATGCAAAGATCTGTTTCATGTATTCCCTGGTTTCCAACATCGCCATTACCCCAGTTCCAGTGCCAGTGCCAGTTATAATGTACCCAGTCTTCGGAGAAAGGTTTCATTTCAGCCGGCCCTGTCCAGAGATCATAATCAAGTCCCTGCGGAGCAGTTCCCGGTCCTTTCTTTCCTATATCACCTCTCCAGCGGAAAACAAGTCCCCTTGCCATATATACTCTACCGATAAGACCATCGCGCAGATGCTTGATAGCTTCCTGAACAGCTACCGAACTTCTAAGCTGTACGCCATGCTGAACTATCCGGTCATACTTATTTGCAGCTTCAACCATTTTGCGGCCTTCAAAAATATTATGAGAACCCGGTTTTTCGACATAAACATCCTTGCCGGCCTGACAAGCCCATATTGTTGCAAGAGAATGCCAGTGGTTCGGTGTGGCAATACTTACAGCATCAATGGATTTATCCTCAAACACTTTTCTGAGGTCCTGCTGCTGTTTGACTTTCTTTGAATACCTGGTATCAAATTCTTTTGCTCTTGGCTCAAGCACGTTAAGATCACAGTCGCAAAGACATGTCACCTCTGCATTCGGCAAATTCATAAATCCCTGGATATGGCTCCTTCCTCTGCCGTTTACTCCTATTACGGCAAGAGAAACTTTTCCATTAGCTCCAAAAGCGCTTGCCGGAACAATGGTCGGCATGGAGAGCAATGCTGCAGCTCCTGCCGATTTCTTAATGAAATCTCTTCTTGTTTCCTTCTTAGTCTCTTTCATGATATTAGCATTAGGTTAAGATTTTTAATATACCCTAAAGATATTTATTTTATCTGTGCTGATGATTGTATATTAGGGATTTCAGGTTAAAGTTTCTTAAAAAATGCAGATGATGATTGATTTTTTACTTACGATCTGCGGTGAAATACAAACTACAACCCTCAGACAATCCTGAAAAGGTCAGCATAATTACAGAACAAAAGGTAATCAGTTCTACCTGACGATGAAGTCAAGCAGAGGCTCATCGCCTATATATGCAACAAGATTGTCATTTCTCCTTAGAGGTCCGACACCCGAAGGAGTGCCGGTAAAAATGAGATCACCGGTTTTAAGCGTGAAAAATCCCGATACATATTCTATTATCTGGTTAAAGCTGAATATCATATCCGACGTATTTCCCTGTTGTACCGTTTTGCCGTTAATTTCAAGTCTAAAACTGATATTATCCCTGTCGGGAAGAGAACTTACAGGAATAAATGTACCGAGTGGTGCCGCTCCGTCAAAACATTTTGAAAGTTCCCAGGGAAGACCGGCAGCCGAATTCCGGTTTTGAATATCACGTGCGGTAATGTCGATCCCAACCGTCAGTTCATCATAATATCTGCCGGCAAATTTTGCCGGAATACTTTTTCCGAGTTTGTTTATCTTTAAAACTATCTCGGTCTCATATTGTATCATTGATGAAAAACCCGGAAGGAAAAAGGGTTTGTTTTTCTTCAATACCGATGAATCTGGTTTCAGGAAAACAACAGGTTCCGGCGGAAGAGGCCGTCCCATTTCCAATGCATGTTTCCTGTAATTGAGCCCTATACAGATAATTTTCATATCAAGGCTGTTTGCTCCCGAATGCCCTTAATTTGATCTCGGTAAGGATCTTTTTTGTATAAAGAGGGAAATCACCATTCATCATCCATGAATAATAGGATGGTTCTTCCCTGAATACCTCTTCAACCAGTCTGCCTTTGTGTTTTCCGAAATTAAACACTTCTTTTCCGTTCTCATCAAGAATTATTCTTCCTGCAAAATCAACATTATTGTTGAAAGAGCTGTATTCCGCAAGTTTATCTATATCGTTTTCGAGATCGGGATAGGTATCAAGCTGTGCTTTCAGTACTTCGTATGTTGCTGATGTGTCAGCAGATGCACTGTGAGCATTCTCAAGTTCCTTTCTGCAGTAGAATTTATAGGCAGCCTCAAGGGTACGTTGCTCCTTTTTATGAAAAATAACCTGTACATCAACATATTTTCTTTTTCTGAAATTGAAATCCACATTGGTCCTCAGGAATTCTTCAGCAAGTACCGGGATATCAAATTTCATTGCATTAAAACCTGCAAGATCACATCCTTCGAGAAATGAGGCAAGATTCTTTGCTATTTCCTTAAAAGTGGGCGCTCCTGTAACATCGCTATCTGAAATACCGTGTATTGCGGTCACTTTTGCAGGAATGGGCATCTCAGGATTGACAAGAGTTGTCATCCATTGCTCAGTACCGTTGGTGGATATCTTCAGTGCCGATATCTCCACTATACGGTCTGTCGAAACATTGATACCGGTCGTTTCGAGGTCTATAAAGACAATCGGACGTTTAAGAATCAGTTCCAATTATCAGGCATTTATCATCATGGGCATAAGCAGCATCAGCAGATCCTCAGAGGCACTCTCAGCTTCTGCAGGAAGGAAAAGACCTGCCCGTGTCGGATCGGCAAGTTCCATAATTACATCCTGAGATGCAATGTTTGCCAGGATCTCCAGAAGGAAAACCGATTTGAAACCGATCTCAATATCGTCACCTTCATACTGGCATTTGATACGTTCGGTTGCCGAAATAGAAAAATCGATATCCTGAGCCGATACAGTGACCTCGTTTCCTTTCATCTGAAGCTTAACAAGATTACTGGCCTGGTTGGAGAATACCGATACCCTTTTCAGAGTATTGAAAAACTGAACTCTGTCGATGGATACTTTCCTGGGATTATTTTTCGGTATAACAGAATTGTAATTGGGATAATTTCCTTCCACAAGCCTGCACACCACTTTATATTCATTCAGATTGAAGAATGCATTTTTATTATCAAATTCAACCTTGAACGGACCCGATTCCTTTGGCAGTATGTTCCTCAGCAATGAAGCCGGTTTTTTGGGCAGAATGAATGAAGCATTGTCATCCGCCTGTGCATCGGCTCTCTTGTATCTTACCAGTTTATGTGCATCCGAGGCAACAAAAGTGATACTGTCGGTTGATGCTTCCACAAAAATCCCTCCCATAACAGGCCTCAGTTCATCATCGGCAGTAGCGAAGAGTGTCTTTGAAATACCCGCAAGCATCACTTCGGCATTGATCGTAAAAGAGAATTTTTTATCTTTTTTAATGACGGGAAGTGCAGGGAAATCAATTCCGTTCTGCCCCATCATATTGAATTTACCGTTCTCGGAAGTAAGCACTACAGCCATCGTTTCGAGATTAATATCAAATGTCAGAGGCTGTGCCGAGAACTCTTTCAGGGTATCCAGTAATATTCTTGCGGGCAGGGCAATGACCCCGTCCCCTTCGGTATTTTCAAGTTTCATCCTGGTTATAAGGGTCGATTCAAGATCTGAAGCGGTTATTTCCAGATCATTTCCTGATAGATTGAACAGGAAATTGTCCAGGATAGGAAGAGTATTCTTTGAGCTGATAACCCTGCTTATTGCCTGAAGATGACCAAGAAGTTCAGTGCTGGATACTACAAATTTCATATTATTACCTGTTTAAATTATTTTTTCCGAATTTACTTTTACTATAGTATTAATTATTAATGAATTAGATCGTTGAAAATATCCGATTCACAACTATCAATATTACAAAAAAAAAATATTCATTCAAATTTTTTATAGTAATCGGTTTAATATCCGGCGTGCGGCGTGCGGCGTGCGGCGTGCGGTGTGGGGCTTGCGGCTACCGGCGTGGGGTGGGCGGCGTGAGGTGTGAGGCATGAGGAGAGGCGTGAGGTGTGCGGTGTGAGGAGTGAAGTTTGAGGAAAGCGGGTAGAGATCAGATTGGATTTATCACGAATCCAGTCGCCGGATGCCGGATTCCGGATGCCTGACGCCGATCGCCGCATACCTAATGCCGGTCGCCGGATGCCCGTCGCCGCACGCCGGTAGCCGGATGCCTGACGCCGGTTGCTGCATACCTAATGCCGGTAGCCGGATGCCGCTTATTCATCCTCCGGATAAAAATAATTCAACTTCCGTAACAAGGGATCAATGTCCGAATACCTTATTATCATATATTCCTCATTGTCCCCGGTCTTTCCCCATAATCTGCCTGTATCTTTTTCCCCGTCATTAAATCTTTCCAACAAGGTCAGAACTGTGTTTTTCCCGTCACTTTGTCTGACCGAGATCCTGAATAAAGGTTTCTGTGCCGACAATTCAGATCTTTCATTTTCAGTCATCTCAAAAGCCCAGCTCTCAAAAGGAACCAGGGTAAAATATGATATATACCGCCTGACCCGTGATGAATCCCATCCGGTAAGAGGTTTACTGAGATCAAGGAGGTTAAAATTATTTCCGGCAGTTTCAATTCTGAAAGAAGAAGTTGTATCAGAGTAATTATCGAGAGCGATCGATGATATTTCCGAAGGAAGCAGATTGAATAATGTATGCGGCTTCCAGAAAAGTTCATTCGGGTTGAAAACAGAACCGATATCCCCTTCGAAGCCCGGAAAATGAATGATGAATGGCTTTGACTTCTCTTTGATCTTCATTATGTTACCATATTTATTCGATGTTGTCCGGTAAACATAAAACGACCTGAGAAGTTTTCTGTTCTCATATATTTCCACCCTGACAGGCCTGATACCTTTTGCAACTATTTCATCACTGAACATTTCCGGTGAGACCGGAGATTTGATCCTGATTTCCCTGAGCACCCTCAGAAAAAATGTAATTGCGCTTTTTCTCGCATCATATTCCCGGTTCACCTTCCATGTATCATCAGTGAGGGAAAGAATGACTTTATGATCTTCTCCGGAAAGCTCAACTGCCGTTATCGCCTTATCGGGTTCCGGAGAAAAACTTGTTTCAGCTCTGCCGAAAGGTGACCGTTTGCGAATTATCATCACCAGCAGCACCAGTAAGATCAGTAAAACAACAATTGAAATATTTCTTATGTACAGTTTTTTCATTATTCGTGTCTTGCATAGATCTTTCTTCTGAAGAAAGACCAGATTATTCCTGAAATAATCACTATCAGTACTGGTACTGTGGTATTTATAATCTGCCAGAATGTCCTTTCCTCTCTGATCCTGTTCCTGTCAAGAAGTCTGAGTTTCATCTCTCTCGATCTCAGTTCCATAATCCCATTATCATCAACAAGGTAATTGAGACAATTGATAATGAAATCCCTGTTTCCCATTATTTCACCGCTGACCCTGTCCTGGCCAAGGGGATATGGAGTTCCGGTAGTACCGGTCCTTCTGACATCATTCCTGATTATATCTCCGTCGGCAACCACAATCATCCTGGTGCTAATGCTTTCGTTCCTGATCTCAAAATCCCTGTCACTTATCAGGTTTCCAGTCATCCTGTTTTTGAAAGCAGACGGGAACACACCTTCAAGCAATACTGCAACAGGAAGATGGGAAAGGTTATATGTTTGTTCATCCGGGATTTCTTCAGCTTCTTTCAACCTTATTACAACAGGCGGTACGAGGGTTTTTGACTGAGGAGAAGTAGCAAGGAGTATGGTCTTTTTAATTGCAGTATCCATACCAACAGTATCGATCGTGTTGACAAACTGTCCCTTTATTTTGTTCAGATTCCTGGTAACAGGATGATTCTGATTTGGATACAGTTTCGGGTAATAAAACCAGGGAGCAGGAACTATCTGGTTTTGCTCGCCCGTCGAAACCGAGAGTCTTATGACCATGCAATCAAGATCCTGTATTATTTCAGGATTGATTCTCACACCATATCTGAAAAGCTGATCCTCAATATTTAATGGTCTGTAAAGTCCTATTGTTGCACCTGTTGCAAGGCTGTCGGAGTTAATTGCCACCTGTTCAACCAGCCAGAGAACCTTACCTCCGTTCATTATATACTGGTCAAGGATCAGTTTATCGGTTTCACTGAATTCCTCCTGTGGCTTCGCAACGATCAGAGCAGCATACTGGTCAAGAACACCGGTCCTGCCATTGATGGCTCCCCTGTCAATCGTAAAGAATTTTGCAAGGTTTATGGTTATATCCGCAACATCAATCTCCTCAAGTTCCTTTTGTCCTTCAAGAAATGCCACTTTATAAACCGTATCGGCACTAACGGTGGCAATCGTCTGGATCATTTCATATTCCAGACCTTCAACAGAATGAAGAATATTCTGTTCATAAGAGACGGCAGGATTGTTTTCCAGAAAATTGACCGGGACTTCAATGTTGTTGTAATTAATGATCATCCCCGGAAAGATCATTTTCTGGCTTTTACCTCCTTCCGCATCGCTGGCCTGGATATTTACCGGATTCAATCCTTTTTTATAAAGAGCATTAAACTGAGCTTCCCTCTGCTGAGCATCTTTTGTATCAGCCGGATTTATGAATTCATAGTAAATTTTACGGCCTGATGCTATTCTGAATTCATCAAGCATATCCTTAACTGCTCTTCTGAGCCGTTTTAAAGGAACAGGCATATCTCCGTCAAGATAAACCTGTACAAAGATATCGTTACTGACCTCTGAAAGGATCTGACGTGTTGGTTCCGAGAGAGTATACCTTCTGTCTTCCGTAAGATCAAGCCTCAGCCTGAAAAGAGAAAAAAGTGAAGCGATTATTATTATTGCAGCAACTGTCATCAGAAACTGAATCCAGGCTTTCATCTTTATATTTGTCTTTTGCCCGATTTCCATTTTCAGCTCTTTCTCTTCCATTTACGGGATAATAGTACCAGCCTGGCAGCCTCAATAAAAATAAGTGCAACAGCAATAAAGTATGCTGCATCTTTAATATCAAGGACTCCGCGGCTGACTGACTTATAGTGTTCATTAATTCCCAGACCTGTAATAAATTCATCAAGTTTTTTCAGTCCGGGCAGATAAGCAACTGAATCGAAGCCGGCATACAGAAAAAAACATATCAGAACTGCAAGAATAAATGCTATTACCTGATTATCGGTAAGTGAAGATGCAAAAATACCTGCTGAAGCGTATATTGCAGCAAGGAAAAACAGTCCTGTAAAGGCACCCAGAATCCCTCCTTTGTCCAGGTTCCCGGGTGTTTCTCCCAGATTATGAACCGAAATATAAAATATAAGGCACGGCAAAAGAGCCAGCAGAACCAGAACAATGGATGCAAGATATTTACCCCAGATTATATCTCTTTCAGTAACAGGTTTGGAGTAGAGAAGTTCTATGGTACCCAGACGCTTTTCTTCTGCTATCATGCGCATTGTGACTGCCGGGACAAGAAACAGGAAGACCCATGGGGAAATGAAGAAAAGTGTTTCGAGTCCGGCATATCCGCTTTCAAGGACATTCCACTCACCGGGGAATACCCACATAAAGAGAGCGTTTACCAGCAGAAAGACAATAATAACAATGTAACCCGTCAGACTGCTGAAAAAACCATTTATTTCTTTCCTGAATATCGCAAACATATTGAATAGTGACTGACAAAAATAATGAATTTATTTTAAGTTGGTTATCGTTATGCACAGCAAACTATGGGTTGTAATGATTATATTATCAAGTTTCGCAGCACCGACCTGATTACAGGAAATATCGAATATAATAAGGAGCCGCGTAGCGGCGGTCTAGTTGGAGCAATTGTGGCATCTCTTGGATTTCAGCCGCGTAGCGGCGATCTGTTTGTAGCATTTGCATCATCTCTCCGATTTCAGCCGCGCAGCGGCGGTCTGTTTATAGAAATAACCTATCTATTATTTTCCATTCGCAATGTAATTTTTCCAGATCGCTCCTACGGAGCTCTGATTATCGTTGATGCCCCGCAATCTATAA
>CAYQZL010000090.1:6139-6308 GCA_964421975.1 uncultured Rikenellaceae bacterium | reverse complement strand
GCGCTAAAAACCGTTATAGAATGAAATTAGCCGCGTAGCGGCGGTCTGTTTGTAGAAATTGCGTCATCTCTTGGATTTCAGCCGCGTAGCGGCGATCTGTTTATAGTAATTGCGTCATCTCTCGGATTTCAGCCGCGTAGCGGCGGTCTGTTTATAGAAATAGCCTATC
>CAYQZL010000090.1:0-6039 GCA_964421975.1 uncultured Rikenellaceae bacterium | reverse complement strand
TGTTATTTCTCACATCCTGGTGTGTAATATTTCCAGATCGCTCCTACGGAGCTCTTATTATTGTTGATGCCCCGCAATCTATAAACAGTAAGCGCCTACGGCGCTAAAAACCATTATAGAATGAAAATAGCCGCGTAGCGGCGGTCTGTTTGTAGAAATAGCCTATCTGTTATTTCTCACATCCTGGTGTGTAATATTTCCAGATCGCTCCTACGGAGCTCTGATTATCGTTGATGCCCCGCAATCTATAAACAGTAAGCGCCTACGGCGCTAAAAACCGTTATAGAATGAAATTAGCCGCGTAGCGGCGGTCTGTTTGTAGCATTTGGGACATTTCATGGATTTCAGCCGCGTAGCGGCGATCTGTTTATAGTATATGCATCATCTCTCCGATTTCAGCCGCGTAGCGGCGGTCTGTTTGTAGAAATAGCCAATCTCATATATATACTGCCCCGGAGGGGCAGAATGTAATTAGGTTTTCCCCGGGATAAATGATAAAATATTAATGGAAAGAAACTGACTATGTTAATATATAACATCCACTTTAGAAAAAACGTATTAAAAAACGTATTAAAATATGTATTAAAATATGTATTAAAATACGTTTTTTAATACGTTGACCACCCCCAAAGTACTAATTTAATGATTTTTACAAAAACAAACTTCGTCAGGTTAAGTTCTGTTGAAACATGCTCCTTACCATTCAGTTGCGGCAGCATTCCCGATATCCGAGACAGTAACTCCCCTGTAATAGAAACCGATGATCTTTTTAAAATCAAATCCCTTTGATGCCATCACCATTGCACCTTCCTGACATAAACCAATCCCATGACCATAACCTCTGCCGCTCAGAACAACATTGTTACCCTCGACCTTAACCGAAAAAAATGACGATCTGAGACCAAGATCAGTCCTTATCTGCGCAAATGGGATTGAAAAATAACCTGTCCTGTAATTGGCCATGCGGGCAGGCTGGTTGAAATTCAGTGATGTATATTTAGCCGGAACAGACGCCATTCCTGATTTTCTCAGATATCCGATCCAATCTTTTACTGTAATGCTTTTTGTCCAGCGTGAATTACGCGATGAAGTACAGTATGGATCCATGACTTTTTTCAGGTATGTATGACCGGTCAGCCACAGATCTTCGGAAGCAAGAGTCTCTCCGCCGCAATTCGAATGGAATGCCGCAATAATTGGCTGTGAATCAGGACCAAGAATTACCATTCCTTTTGTTTCATGCGCAGCCTTAATAATAAGTGAATCATCTGTGATCCCATTAAATGCCTGGCAGTGAACATCATCACAAAGATCAAATCCATCAAGTCCATGTTTGTAAAGATGCCGGTACATATATGTCCTGGCAATCACAGCCTGTGTCTTGAAATACTCCGGGTGTCGGCCTGAACCTCCTTCCGATTTCACAACTCCTGCTATATATGACTCAATATCAGATATATTTATAAGCAAATTTGTTCCCAGATCAGGTTTGCAGTGAAGATCACCTGTATAAAAGCGTGTTAACTCAGATGATGTTGCAGTATAAAGTGAAAATGAATCATTGCCATTTACTCCGCTCAAAAAAAGAGAATCGACTACTGACCAGAAAGGATCATCTGCGGTTTTGACGACAATCTTTTCACCGCTTTTTATAATGGTCCCCTTCTGATCTTTTTTGAGCAATCCTTTACCTTCCGGGAAATAAGCTATCTCATACTGACCCCGGATCACTGTGAAGGTCACCGTATCTGTAATAAATCCGGCAAACAGCCTGACTTTCACCTGTCCAAAAGATATGGCAGAATGAATTATCAGCAGGCTGATAAGTATATACAGATTCCTCATCATCATCCTGTACATTTGATCCAACTCCTTCCGTCTTTCCTTAATCTCTTAATCTCCTTGTCCCTTTGTCTCTTCGTCCCTTCGTCTTCGACGCCTCCTCCCTCACCCCGCACGCCGCATGCCGCACGCCGCATGCCGCATACCACATACCGCATACCGGACGCCTCACTCCTCTCCCTTCAGTTCTCTGACCATTGTCGCCGCTATCCTTCCGGATGCACCTGCCGGACCAAGTTTCTCCTTAAGTATTTGATAATCATACAAAATTCTTTCTCTTTTCTGTCCCCCTTCAACTATATCCGATAGTTCCTTTACCAGGTTTTTCCGGTTAAGGGAATATCCGAGCAATTCTTTCACCACCTCTGAGCCGGTGATAAGGTTAACGAGAGAAACGAACTTTACCCTTATCAGAATAAGGGCAATAAGCATGGAAAAAAAGTCGCCTTTGTAACAGACTACCTGAGGAATATTAAAGAGTGCTGCTTCCAGAGTTGAAGTACCAGACTTCACCAGTGCAGCTTCGCACACACTGAGAAGTTCATAAGTCCGCTCTGTAACTATCTTTACGGAAGCACTTCCGATAATACTCTGATATAAGTCAGGCGGAACATTATTTACTCCGGCGATCACAAACTGGTATTGAGGAAAATCATTTATTATCTTCACTATTTGGGGCAGTATGGATCTGATTTCCTGTCTGCGGCTCCCGGGAAGTATTCCTATTACCTGTTTATCGGGAAGACTAAACATTTCAAGGATCGTATTTCGTGGGGGGACAGACAGAATACGTCTTTCGATCTCATCAACAAGGGGATTTCCCCTGTATTTCACCGGGATCCCGTATCTGGCATAAAACTCCGTTTCGAAAGGGAAGATGATGAACATTCTGTCGACCCATTTTTTAACTTTTTTCACCCTTTTTTCATTCCATGCCCAGAATTTCGGGGAAATATAGTAAAAGACCCTTATGCCGGATTTTTTTGCATATTCCGCAATACGGAGGTTAAAAGCAGGGTAGTCTATCAGGATCAGGACATCCGGTCTGTACTCTCCAACTTGTTTTTTGCACAGTGATATATTATGAAGTACTCTTCCCAGATTTTTAAGAATTACCAGGAATCCCATAAATGCAGTATTCCTGTAATGTACAAGCAATCTGGCGCCTGCCGACTCCATCAGATCGCCTCCCCAGCAAACAATTTCGGCATCCTCATCCTTTAGAAAGAGCTCTTTAATCAGATTTGATCCGTGAAGGTCGCCGGATGCTTCACCGGCGACAATGAAATATTTCATCTTTTTCTTTTTTGTCTTTTCTGGTCCTCATGCTGAAGTCACCCGGAAAGAAATCATTAAGATTTTTAATACTGTTTATATCTTATGTCAGTCTCATAACAGGAGTTTGATTCCAAAAACCAGGACAGCCCATACAATTGTAAAGCCCAGGACACCTCTTGCTGCCCTCAGCATGTCGAAATGATTGAAGAGCATAAATATGAGAACATTCGGGATCACACACAGAGTGATCATCTTAGTTACAAGATCAGCGCTTACAATTTTTCTGAGCCATTCAACCAGAGTAAGATCACCGGCTGAAAAAAAGAAGATGATCAGTCCTGTAATTACCGGGAGCAGAAATCCTGCAAAGAGGCCTGCTGACAATTTATCCCATTTACCTGCAAGATTCATCTGATCAGCCTTTTCTTAAGAGTACCAATATATCCATGGGCTGTCATATCCACTGATACGGGAACCACGGAAACATAATTGTTCCTGAGGGCCCATTCATCAGTATCTTCGGCATCAGGTTCGTGGTTATTATAAAAACCTGTAAGCCAGTAGTAAGTTTTTCCCATGGGATCTTTCCGTTTTTCAAACTCTTCTTTCCAGTTCCCTCTTGACTGGCGACAGATAAGTATCCCTTTTATATCCTCCCTTTTCACTGCCGGTATATTTACATTGAGGCATATTCCCTCAGGAAGGGGTTCGGAAATAAGATCCTGCATAATGATCCGTATAAAATCCCTGCAGACAGAGAAATCGGCTTTGGGAGAAAAGCTGTTAAGTGAAAAACCCACGGAAGTGATACCATAGAGGCAACCTTCAAGCGCAGCTGCCATGGTTCCGGAATACAAAACACTGACTGAGGCATTTGCACCATGATTGATTCCTGAAACCACAAAATCGGATTTTCTTTCAAGCAACTGATTTATCGATATTTTTACACTATCGGTCGGCGTCCCGTTACAGGCATATATTCTGTGCCGCTCATTTTCTTCAAGCAATTTGACACGCAGAGGTGTTTTTACAGTAAGAGCCTGAGACATACCCGACTGGCTCTCGAGAGTTGATACAAGAACCACCTTGCCAAATTCCTCCATAACTTCGAGCAGGGTTCTCAATCCTGCAGCATATAATCCGTCATCATTTGTAACAAGAATAAGCTTATCCTCCCTATCGACAGTCATACAATTGAATTTACCCGCAAAGATAAATAAATACAACCCTGTACAGCAAGATTGTTTGTTTAAATTATATACAGGGTACTCAGCCGGTGAGGTATCAGGAGGTTACAAACCTGGTTATTCTGCTTCAGGTTTTTAAGTATTGTCCCCTGTATATGTTTATCAGAAAAGATCCTAGTCTTTCAGACAACGAATTGAAAAGCCAAAATCCTTATCGCGGATATCTTTGTAAACATACCTGTTATCATAGTTCAGATAACGGTACCATGCTTCATCATAATCAAATTCCTTATTAATCCACCAGCCTCCGAATTTACCTTTCAGTTCAAAAAGCCCGCCATTTACACGGGCACCACCCGGCATACCGGTAAAACCGGTTTCATTTGTAGCCCCGGTATTCGGACTTGACCAGTGAGAAAAGCCGGTTCCTTTTAATTTACCCCCGGAAATTGTTTCACCTCCCAGCCATGTTAACATATCAATCCATTCTGCATCAGTAGAAACATGCCATCCGGCAGGACAGAGTTTGCCTGTACTTATCGCGTACCAGTTATACAATGCACCATAAGTTTCTTTATTTACTATTTCATTTTTATACCAGCAATAAGCAGGGGTTGTTATGGAATACCACATAGTATTATCCGTAATATGTGGGATAGCTGTTCCATCATTATATTTAGTAGCCTTAAGATTCTCAGCCATCCATATTTGTATGCCTTTTTCACCTGCGGGACCAGGATGCCCGGAATCACCTTTTGCTAAAAGGAACTCTATCACCGGATAATTATTACCTTCTCCATCAGAACATGCAATAAAACTGAATGTGATTGTTTTGTTTTCTGCAGGAACATCCGTCAATACAGTACTATAATTCCCTGAGATGCCGATGAACCGGAGCCTGTCTCCAGGATTGAGCTGCATAACCTTTTCTTCCATTATACCTTTTGTATTTTCCTGTTTCCCATGAAGTGCCAATGTAGCTTCATATTCGATTTGTGAATCGGCATTCTGTGATCCGGAGCTTAAAAACCTGCCACTGCAGGAAAATCTGCCGGAGCTTATATATACAATATAGAGTCCACCTTTAATGCCCTGTATCCTGTATATATGTGTGCCTGGTGACAGCCAATGCCGGATCTGTGATAGTTTTCTGCCTGAAATATCATATATAGCGATCAGAGTCTCACCCGGTTCGGGCTGAAAGAACTGCATTTTTGTAATATCCTTCATCGGATTTGGGTAAAAACGTACCTTTCCCGTTTCATGATCGTTCATTGTCTCAATTCCGGTTGCTATTGTAAGATGAAGGATATCGGTTCCAGCCATTTCCAATTTTGTACCCTTCACAAGATTCTCGATTTTTACTGAGTCAACTATCGTGGTTGCACCAATACCAGCAAAGGTTATGATGTAGTCCTGTCCATGAAGATCAATCATCGCAATAAACAATGCCGTGAGATTGATCATGGCCAGCCTGAAATGAATAAATCTCGTTTTCATCTGAACATAATAGTTATAATTTTCTAAATGTCATTTACTTATGAAAGTTACGAAAAAGGATTATACAAATCAAGTTATATTAAGGTACGATTTAATAAGAAAGTTGTACCATTTCTAAGACCATTATCACCACCAGGTTCATCCAGAATAAAGATTCCGCTTTTAGATTTTTAATCTACTCCAGATCGGAAGAGCAACACGTCTGAACTCCAGTCACCGCTCATTATCTCGT
>CAYQZL010000089.1:2552-18378 GCA_964421975.1 uncultured Rikenellaceae bacterium | reverse complement strand
GCTTGAGGGGCTGGTGCCGGCAACGGTGTGCAAGTTCGAGTCTTGTTCTGGGCACTATACGGCGTAACTGTGTTAAGGTGTTACGGCATTAAGGCTTTAAAGCCTTAAAACCATAACACCACAACACCTTAACACCGGAAAACCATAACACCACAACACCTTAACACCGGAAAACCATAACACCGTAACACCGAAACACCCTTCTTTTGCTATAATTAACCTTTGTCTGCCTGATCCGCGATCTTTCTTCCTGTACCGGCAATGAATATATCCATCTCAGGTAATTTATGCCTCACTGAATATAGTCTTTCAAGGTTTATTATCCCGACTACATATTTATGTTTCTGTCCTTTGTAATATTCAGATATTGAATCAAATCCTAATAATTCAGGATCTTTCTCATCAGAATACCTCAGATATATCTCCAGTCTGTGATTACGCCTATAATCCGTTATGGTTCCCTGTGAACATTTCTTGTATTCATACCTGTATCCAAACGAGTTGGCAGAAATATCAGACAATACCGCACTTCCTGTCGGATGACCACCGGCACCCTTCCCGCTGAAAAATTGCTTATCGGCAAATGCGGCTTCAGTGATTATGCCATTGTATTCATTATCTACATAATATAATTGTTTCTCGGTACTTATGAACCTCGGAAGAACATAACTGGTTATTGTATTGTCATTTACCTTGCCGGCATATGAAACTAGTTTGATCTTGAATCCCTTTTCCCTTGCATACCTGATATCATCCGGTGAGACTGTTCTGATCCCATAATTAAAGACTTCATCAGGATTAAGTATAAGGCCATAAGCATGACCCGTAATTATGCATATCTTATATTTTGCGTCATATCCTTCAACATCAAGCCGGGGATCAGATTCTGCAAATCCTTTTGCTTTGGCATCCTTAAGGGCATCATTATAATCAATTCCTTCATTGTGCATTTTTGTAAGAATATAATTTGTGGTACCATTCAGGATTCCCCGTATAGAATGCAGAAGTTCATTATCATAGTATTCTTCCAGATTTCTGATAATGGGTATGCTGCCTCCTGCACTTCCTTCATATAACACAGATACCTTATATTTTCCCTGCAATTCAATAAGTTCTCTGAAATGTGTTGCTACCATTAATTTATTGGCAGTCACCACATTTTTCCCTTTTCTTATTGCCTCCGATACTATTCCGAATGCTTCTTCGGCATTATCAATAAGTTCCACTACAAGGTTGATGGATTCATTGTCAAGGATATCCTTTTTGTTGTAGGTGAAGTTCGACATCGGAATTTTTCTATTCTTTTCAGGATCTTTAACACATATTTTAACAATATCAGCCCTGAATCCGCTGCTTGCATTCAGCACATCATGAAGACCCTGTCCGACACAACCATAGCCAAACAATCCTATTCTGAGATTTTCCCTGGTCATACTTTTACTTTTTAATTGTTTTTTTCCAGAATTTCCTGATAATATCTGATACTTTCTCAGTTTCGATCAGAAATCCATCATGTCCGTAAAATGAATCCATTTCAACATATTTTGCATTTCTTGCATTTTCAGCAATGAATTTCTGATCAGCTGTCGGGAACAATAGGTCTGATCTGATGCCCACACATAGTATATCAGCTTTGATCCGGTTCAGGGCATTCAGAATGCCACCTCTTCCACGGCCGATATTATGTGTATCTGAAAGGCATGTAAGGCACCAGTAAGCATAAGGATTGAACCTTTTTACCAGTTTCTCACCCTGGTAAGCCTGATAGGAAGCAGCCTTAAATGATGTCAGTTTTTCATCATCTTCCTCCTGTTGGGTGAGGTTATAAGCTTCCACAGTTCTGTAACTTATTAATGCGATTGATCTGGCAGCCTTTAATCCTTTTCTCCCTCCTTCCGGATCATTTGCAGTGAAGGATTGATCTGCTTCCATGGCAAGTCTCATTGATTCGCTGAACGCCAGTGCCCATGGTGATTGTCTTGCTCCTGATGCGAGAATGACCAGCCTGCGGATCAGTTCCGGGAACATGACTGAATACTCAAGCGCCTGAAAGCCTCCGATGGAAGCCCCGATTATCGTATGGATACTGTGTATTCCAAGTTGAAGCCTTAATATATCATGTACATTCACAATATCCCTTATTGTGATAAAAGGGAAATCCCGCAGCCACGGTTTTCCGGTTCCGGGATTGATTGAAACAGGACCTGTTGTCCCATAACATGAACCAAGTACATTGGCACATACTATAAAGAATTTATCAGTATCAAATAACAGGTCCCGGCCGATCATACCCGGCCACCAGGCTTCAATATCTGAATTGGCCGTAAGAGCATGACATACCCAAATCACATTATCAGCCTTTTCATTCAGCTTACCATAGGTGTGATAAGCAATTTCCAGTCCGGGAAGAATTCCTCCCGTTTCTGTCCTGAATGGTTGTGTGTATTTAAAAGTATTCATCATAATATAATTTTGATTTTAATGGTATGATGGAACCACACATGATTGTATATTATATTTATATGTGTTTGTGATTGTGTTCATTCATGTGGGTTTCATTGTATCAGTCTGAATGCCCTGTCAAAATCATCAATAATATCATCGATATGCTCAATGCCCACCGAAACCCTGAACAAGCCCGGCTCGATCCCCGCATCTGCCTGTTCTTCAGGAGACAGCTGAGAATGAGTTGTTGTGGAAGGTTGTATAATGAGTGTTTTTGTATCACCCACATTTGCCAGGTGACTTACAATCCTGAAATGTTCAACAAGTTTTATCGCTTTTTCTTTTTCGATGTCCAGCACAAAACTTAAAACTCCTCCTGATCCTTTAGGAAGATATTTTTTTGCCAGCTGATAGTTTTTATTCTGCGGCAATCCCGGATAATTCACTTTTGCGACAATGGATTGCCGGCTCAGCCATTCAGCAAGAGCAAGTGTGTTCTGAATGTGCCTTTCCATGCGTAATGACAGAGTTTCTATTCCCTGAAGGAGCAGAAATGAGTTGAAAGGACTTATCGCTGGACCCAGATCACGCAAGCTTTCAACACGGGCCCTGACAATAAACGCAATATTGTTTTCTTTGATGGTGCCGGGAAATTTTTCACCGAAAACAATTCCGTGATAACCTTCTGAAGGTTCTGAAAATTCAGGAAACCTGCCGTTCAGCCAGTTAAAATTGCCCCCGTCGGTAATTATGCCTCCGATGCTGTTGCCATGGCCTCCGATCCACTTTGTTGCTGATTCGGTTACAATATTGGCGCCGTAATCAATCGGGCGGCAGAGATAACCGCAGGCTCCGAAAGTATTATCCACAACCAGAGGGATCCCATGCTTTTCCGCCAATCTGGCAAATGCCTCGAAATCAGGAATATCAAATCCCGGATTTCCGATCGTCTCGAGATAGATTGCTTTTGTGTTATTGTCAATAAGCTTTTCAAAGGAAGTGGGGTCAAGATCTCCGGAAAAACGGCATTCTATACCAAATCTGGCAAATGTGACCTTGAACTGGTTAAATGTTCCCCCGTAAAGATATGGGGAACTGATAAAGTTATCTCCTTTTCTCAGTATTACTGAAAGTGCTGTGAACTGTGCTGCATGCCCTGATGATACTGCAAGCGCTGCTACTCCACCTTCAAGTGCAGCCACTCTCTTTTCCAGGATCTCAGTTGTCGGATTATTGATCCTGGTGTATATATTCCCGGTTTCCTCAAGTCCGAAAAGATCTGCTGCATGCTTTGTATTTCTGAAAATATATGAAGTGGTCTGATATATGGGAACGGCCCTTGATAAAGTTCCATTATCGGGCTCATGACCGGCATGAACCTGTAATGTTTCAAATTTTGAATTATTGTTTTCCATTTCTGTAAAATTATTGGTGTATTGCAACAGAGGAATCCAAAGTTCTGTAAATGAAAACTTTGAGATCATCCGTTGGCGGAATGATTAATTTATGTTTTTAAGGAATCTGATTTACCGGCACATGCACATAGGCATCAGCGGCATACTGAAATTGTTATTGAAAAGATGAATTGGCCGGAAAAGCCCTCTGGAAAGAGCACAGGACCTAAGGAGTTTTTCTATGTTTAATATTTCTGACACAGCTTTATTTTATCCATTCCACATATAAAATGACCTTATAACAATTTAATTTCCTTTGTGATCAGCAGATACTTTTTGTCATTTTATATTTGTTTTATATTCTCTTGTTCAGCTGCAAATATAATATTCCTGAACATAATATGGCAGAATGGTGATATAACAAAGGAAATTTTTTTTTGTTCATGAATTACCTGGTTTTAAATTGCCCGGATTGGCATATAAAAAAATATTTTAAGTTACTATCAGTCCGTAAAATCCTGTTGATCTGAGGGTAATATAAAGCCCGGGGAAAAAATCATATGAGGATTTCTTGTTTTAATTTTTTATGAAACATGAATAAAGTTCAATGAATTCATAATTGTTTTTTATCCTTTTACGGAAATTGTTACATTTACCTCAGCAGTTTTAATTATTCTGATACCTAACCTATGCATAAGATCAACGATTTTCTTGTAATGCTGGATGGATATATTGGCGGGCATCCGTGGTTTGTTATTTTATTACTCGGGACCGGTATATTCTTCACACTTTATCTCAAGTTTCCTCAGTTCAGATATTTCAGGCATGCACTGGATGTGGTCAAAGGTAAATATGACCATCATCTTGATGTAGGAGATACTTCACATTTTCAGGCACTTGCAACAGCCCTTTCGGGTACTGTGGGTACAGGCAACATAGCGGGTGTTGCCCTGGCGATTCATCTGGGGGGACCGGCAGCGTTGTTCTGGATGCTGATAACTGCTGCAATTGGGATGTGTACCAAGTTTGTTGAAGTTCTGATTTCACATAAGTACCGTGATGTTTTGCCTGATGGTACAGTGTCGGGAGGACCAATGTATTACATGAAAAAAAGGCTGAATATTACAACGAAGAGCGGGAGAATAATTAAAACCGGTGTTATAATGGGAGCATTTTTTGCAGCAGCAACCGTTCTTTCGTCATTCGGGACAGGTAGTCTGCCGCAGATAAACAGCATTTCCAATTCAGTTTTTACTACATTCGGAATTAAACAGATCTATACTGGTGCAGTCCTTGCCGTTTTACTTGCTTTAATTATCATCGGTGGTATCAAAAGAATTGCTGCCGTAACTTCACGGCTGGTTCCTGCTATGGCAATTTTTTATTTCCTGGGAGCTTTGTGTGTGATAGTTACCAATTATGAAAATATCATTCCATCAATCATTTCCCTTTTTTCCACTGTTTTTACCGGGACGGCAGCTGTAGGAGGATTTATGGGGGCCACAGTTGCATTTGCCATAAACAGAGGGGTAAACAGGGGACTCTTTTCCAATGAGTCAGGACAGGGATCTGCCCCGATTGCACACTCCGCCGCACGGGCTCCCGAACCGGTTTCGGAGGGAATGGTAGCTATACTCGAACCTTTTATTGATACTATCATAATCTGTATGCTGACAGGTCTTGTTGTTCTTTCTTCGGGTGTATGGACCGAAAAAATGGAAAACCAGTTCCAGAGTGCCGATATGATTTTTATTGACGGGGTTTATGATGAAAATAATCCTGAACATAAGGTTTTGCTTTTTGACTTTGTAAAGGAAGGAAAATCCATGCCTCTGTTCACAGGGCAGCTGAATGTCACTGAAGGTCAGATAATCACTCCTGTCACTCTGATTTGTTCCAGATCGGTGGCTGAGGATTATAAAGTATTCAGCAACAAGGAACCTTTTTCCGGTATCATAGATGTAAAAGGAGGAAAGTGGCAACCAACAACAGCTTCACTGACAGTCACTGGTAAATCACTCATTCACAGTGCTCCCCTTACAACAATTGCATTTGAAAGAAGTTTTCTTGGTAAATGGGGCAGGTATATTGTCTCGATAGGTTTGCTGTTATTTGCATTTTCCACAGCTATCTCCTGGTCATACTATGGTGACCGGGCTCTGACTTACCTTGTAGGGCCGAGATATGTGATCTATTACAGGATAGTATTTGTAATTGCATTCTTCATTGCATCTTTTACCGATACTACAATAATATGGTCACTATCTTATATAACCATAGCATTTATGGCAGTACCAAACCTGATAGGTCTCTGGATACTCAGGAAAGAAATTAAAACCACAATAGCGGAATACTGGGCAAAGTTTTCTGACAAATATCCTGACGACAGGATGTCAAAGAGATATTTAAAAAACGGAAAACTGTAGGCCGGGATACTGTTATTTAAAAATGATAAAGCGGGAGCTTCTGAGCCTTTAGTTCAAACTACGTATTAAAAGACATATTAAAAGACATATTATAATACGTATTACTTTCTTACTCTCGCCTCATCTCTCATCTCTCATCCCTCACCTCTCGCCGCTGGCCGCGTACCGCTTACCGCTTACCGCTCAACAACTGAGTCATATACAGCCTGCAATATCTCAGTCCTGATATTAAGTTCCGAAAGCCGGTTATTGTTCCTGGTCGGATAAACTCTGTTACTGAAGAATACATAGCTGATCTCCTTTACCGGATCGACCCAGACAAAGGTACCGGTATATCCTGAATGGCCGAAGCTCTCCGGTGAAGCTCCCCGTGTCGGGTAAGTGTCTTTCTGCGGAAGTTCTGAATTATTGAGAAGAGGCTTATCGAAACCAAGTCCGCGGCGGTTTTTGTTTTCAGGGAACTGTACACTGGTATACTTCTTCAATACATCCCTTCCAATCAGCTGTTCGCCACCGTATTCACCCATTCTCCGGTACAGTTCCATCAGTTTCAGAAGATCATTTGCAGTTGCAAAAAGTCCGGCATGTCCTGATATTCCTCCCAGCATTGCAGCATTTTCATCATGTACCGTCCCCTGCAACTGCTGCAGCCTGAAGAAGGTGTCATTCTCAGTAGGGACAATCCTGCTGATTGAATATTTAAGATAGGGATTGAATACAATATCGAAGGCTCCGATCTTGTGATAAATCCTTCGTGTTACGAATTCTGTCCAGTTCTCACCTGTTATGTAAGTAACTACTGCCGGCGTAAGTATAAATGTCAGGTCTGAATAAACATATTTTTTTTCTCCCAGCCCGGTCTTTTTTATTTCATTGAACATTTTAGTCCTGTAGTTCCTGTTTATATAAAGCTTTTCGGCAATTTTAACAGGGAACCTTTCCGAAGGCACATACCTGATGGCACTTTTTTTATAAATTGAATCCCTTCTGAGAGTATTTCTCCACGGAACGATTGATGGTGTCAGGCCTGCCTGATGAGCAAGCAGATCCTTCATAACAAGATCTCCTTTATCAGAATTCCTGAATCCGGGAATATATCTGCCAAGCTTCTCTTCGGTTGAGAATCTGCCTTCAGTATCAAGGATCATCAATCCCGGGAGAGAAGATGATACTTTTGTAACTGATGCCAGGTCAAAAAGATCGTTTTTGTCCATTTCAACGCGCTTATCAAAGGTGTGATGTCCGTATGTTTTATGGAAAATAACGATACCTTTTCTTGCAACAATTACTTCACAGCCCGGGTAAGCCTTTGCTTCCAGTCCTGCATTTGCGATGGAGTCAATACGGGCATTAAGCAGGGCGGAAGAGATACCTGCATTTTCGGGAAATCCGTACTGTAACCTCAGCTTTTCACTGGTTCTGAGCCCAAATCCTGCAGGCCACTGATCATTTATTGTTACTGGAAGAGATCCGGATGCTCCCGTACCTCCGAAAATAAGCTGAGCGGCAAGATCTTCTGTATAGTCATTTTCCTCATATGCAAGAATCAGCCCTGCAGCGTTTTGTAATGCCTCAAGCTTCCGGAGAGCATATGGGTTACCGAAATATGTTACAATGGCCCTGTGGTCAGCCGTAAGCCTTTCAAGAAAACCTGGTAAACAGGCATCTATCCCAAAATCAGCCTGAGGGTGCTGATCGGTGTCATAAATTCCTGCGAGGACAATATCATAATATGCAAGTGTGTCCAGTATCTTATTTGTACTTTGCAGGTCTGCAGGATCTGTCATGAAATCTGAAACAACAGTGTAATCACCGGCTCTTTGCTGAAACCTCGTATATTCTTTTCTTCCGATTGCCAGGGTTGCAATTTTAATAGTATCAAGGTTTCTGACAGGCAGGATATTATTTTCATTTTTCAGAAGAGTAAGTGAAGCAGCATATAGTTCTCTGATAAGTGCTTTTGTTGTTACAGGCAGGATTTCCTCAGCTATATTTCCGGTTTCGACCGTTAACGACTTATTTAATCCTGCCCGGTATTTTGCGGCCAGGACTTTCCGGCATTTTTCGTTGATCATTTCAATGGAGATCTCTTTTTTTCCGATCTTTTCCATTATTGAATTAATGGCTTTTTCAGGATCATTAACATACTCCAGCACATCAATTCCGGATTTAAGTGCAAGGGCTTCCGCTTCTCCGGGTTCTGTATATCTGGTTATTCCGTTCATATTCATTGCATCGGAAAGTACAAGCCCCTTAAATGCTAAATCGTTTTTCAGCAAACCGCTAAGAATACGACCTGAAACGGTAACCGGAAGATTCTCAATAGTGTCGATCAGCGGAAGACTGATATGTCCAGGCATTATTCCTGAAACACCGGCATCGATAAGAGATATAAAAGGCACAAGTTCTACAGTCCTGAGCCTGTCCATTGAATGTCGGATGACCGGCAGTTCCAGGTGAGAATCAACCTCCGTGTCTCCATGTCCCGGGAAATGCTTGGCTACTGCCATAACACCATTTTCCTGCATGCCTTTCATATACATGAGTGCTTTTCCTGCTGCTTTTTCAGGATCTTCTCCAAAAGAACGGAAATTGATCACCGGATTCTCCGGATTATTGTTAAGATCCGCAACCGGAGCAAGATTGATATTGATACCCGCTCTGTTGAACTGCTCTGCTACCACAGTCCCCATTTTATAAATCAAGGAATCATTGTTTATTGCACCAAGTGTCAGCTGATATGGAAATTTTTCTATTCCTGTCATCCTCATTCCTGCACCCCATTCACCATCCGTTACAATCATGGGAGGTACTTTGGATATCTTCCGGAAATAATTGATCATGGCTGCCTGTCTGCCGGGTTCTCCCTGGAAAAATATAACTCCGCCGATACCATGTTTCCTGATCATATCAGTGAGCCATACCTCATGATCAATATCGCCTTTCGCGAATGCAGCCACCCAGATAAGCTGTCCTATCTTTTCTTCCGTTGTCAGGGACTTCATGACCGAATCGACCCAGGGATGATCCAGATATTTCATAAAAGGAGGATCTGTCTTTTGGGCGCACAATTCAAGAACAGATAAAACCACAATAATATAGACCAGTAATTTATTCCGGAGATAATGCATTGTTACAGCAAATTATAGTTGTTATACATTATAGGTTTCATTTTAAGCTCAAACACTCACCGCTCACCACTCACCTCTCACTTATATTTCCCCAGGAAGAACTCTATTGCTTTCCTTACAGATCCGTGTTCAAGCAGCAATATCCTTGCAGCATCTCTCTGTATATTAAGTTCCTCAACAATCATACGGGTCCCTCTTTCTATCAGTTTTTTATTTGTGAGCTGCATGTTTACCATTTTGTTTCCTTTCACCCTGCCCAGTTTGATCATTACCGTTGTGGTGATCATGTTCAGTATCATTTTCTGTGCTGTACCGGCTTTCATTCTGGTACTGCCGGTCACGAATTCAGGACCTACGACTGCCACTATTGGTATTTCCGCAGCTTCTGCCAGTTTACCTTCGGGATTACATGTTACGCAACCGGTAAGGATACCATTTTCTCTTGCTTTTCTTACTCCGCCCACAACATATGGAGTTGTTCCTGATGCAGCAATGCCAATCACGGTATCATCTATATTTATATTAAAGATCTCCAGCTCTTTCCATGCCTTATCAGGATCATCTTCTGCCGATTCAACTGCTTTTCTTATTGCCGAATCTCCTCCGGCTATCAATCCGATAACCATATTATGAGGTACTCCAAAAGTAGGAGGTATTTCTGAAGCATCAACCACTCCTAGTCTTCCGCTTGTACCGGCTCCCAGATAAAAGATCCTGCCTCCTCTCTTCATCCTTTCAACTATACCTTCAATAAGTTTCTCTACCTGGGGGATCGCTTTTTCAACTGCAAGGTGGACCGTTGCGTCTTCCTTGTTTATGTTTACAAGCAACTCCCTGACACTCATTTTTTCAAGATTGTCGAAGTTGGATGGATACTCGGTTATACTGATCTTACCCGGATTATTTTCGTTTATTTGCATTATACAAAGTAATTAAGATTATTTATATGGTATTTTACCAGTTCATTCATTGGTGAAAGGGTTATAACGCCTCTCCGGAGATTATTCTTTGCTAAGGATTCTTCAAGGATCGGCCTGAAATGGAAAGCAATACTGCCGGTAAAATGGACAGGCAGTGTAAGTGCTTCAGGGTACTGTAGAATATTTCTCACAATGAATTCATCGAAGCTTGTCCGGATTATTTCCTGTAATTCCGGGATAGCTGTATTTTCCGAAATAAACCTGGCAAATTGTCCGAGAAACCTGTTTGGAAAAGGCTTCATATAGACTCTCTCGAGTATTTCGGCAGTAGTTATTTTGTATGTATTGAAAAACAGATCTACAACCGGTTGGGGAACCTGTTTTTTTAATACGGCTGAAAGCAGTTTCCTTCCTATTACAGCCCCGCCACCCTCATCACCCAGTATATAGCCGAGAGGTGAAACATTGGCCGCTATTTGTTTGCCGTCATAATAACATGAATTTGATCCTGTGCCGATAATACATGCTATTCCCGGCTGATTCTGACAGAGAGAACGGGCGGCAGCCAGAAGGTCACTGCCTATAAATATCTCATCGGCAGCAAGAAACCTTCCAATGGCATTTCTGACCACCAGGTTCTTTGCATCTGTATTGCAACCGGTACCATAAAAGAACACCTTCCTGAATGATTTCCTGTAATGAGGAGAAAGTTCTTTTTCCAGCAAATGGTATATTCCGTTCTCTGACAGGAAGTATGGATTGATCCCGCCTGTGAAGATTGATTCCTGAGGTCTGTCATCTTTTATGACTTTCCACTCAGTTTTAGTTGATCCGCTGTCCGCTACAAGTATCATTTATTCCTTTTTATAAACTGATTGCAAAAGTAAAGTAAATATGTTGTTTGTAGTAAAACAGAAGCTAAATTTAAAAGCATCTGAAATCTGATCAATAATGATTATATTTCAATCCCAAAAATATGTGCGGATGAAAAGTTATTTTCTCAGAATACTTGTGTTTTCTGTAATTCTCCTAACTCTCAGTGATTCCGAAGCATTTTCACAGCGAACAGA
Organism: uncultured Rikenellaceae bacterium; assembly: GCA_964421975.1. Classification (GTDB taxonomy): domain Bacteria; phylum Bacteroidota; class Bacteroidia; order Bacteroidales; family VadinHA17; genus LD21. The sequence goes on along the minus strand of CAYQZL010000089.1, from coordinate 6,992 downwards.
AAAATTACGGATGATTGCTTCCGGGAAACTTAGAAAATGGGAGAATCCTTTGACCTCCTGGCAACATATTGCAGTGCCAAAGCTTGATTCATTAAAGATATTGGAAAAAAAGAGGAAAATTACCCTGTATTTTGCGCCCCAGTTATCATACTACCCGTTCCGGGAAGAGAGTTGCAACGAATTCAGGCAATCACTCGGGAATTCTCTGGGAAGAAAATTCAGAAATTATGATTTAGAGGTAATTACAAACAATTATGATCTGGATCAGCTGGTGCCGAATTATTTCAGAAAATCAATACCTGTCGATTCTTCAAGATTTCCCGTAACCATGGTTGAAAAAAAGACGCTGGTAAGGAATATGGACCGGATCTATCCGGATAAAGGACTTTCAGGAAATATAATAGCCCTGTGGCACAGCCATGGTTATTATTTTGAAATGAATCTTGACAGGTGGGAATATCAGAGGGCAAAGCTGTTTGGTACTGTAGAGGATATATCAGTAATGGCTTATGTTGTACCCTATCTTACCAGAATGCTCGAAAATGCCGGTGCAACTGTTTTCCTTCCCAGGGAACGTGATGTCCAGATCAATGAAGTGATTGTGGATAATGACTGGTCCACAGGAAGATCGGAACTTTTCCTGTTGCCCGATCCGGATATTGAAAGAGTAAAAGAGGGATTTCTTCTGACAGATACACTTTTTACGGGTTCAAATCCTTTCAGGAATGGCACTTCTCTCAGGATCAGGAATGATTCAGCAACATATATTCCTGATATTCCGGACAAAGGATCCTATTCAGTTTATATATCATACCCGCTGATTGAGGATAACTGCAGTTCAGTAAGATATACGGTTAATCATACAGGCGGAAGCACGAGATTTATTGTCGATCAGACTATCGGAGGTGAAACATGGATATGGCTGGGAACATTCATATTTGAAAAAGGAAAAAACATTGACCTGGGATCTGTAACTGTGAAACGCGAAGGAAATGTAAGCGGACTTATTGCACTTGATGCTGTAAAATTTGGAGGCGGGATGGGAAATGTTGCCAGGAGACCATCAGCAGAGATAATAAAGAATCAACAGTCGGCTACAGATAAAGATTCCGGAAAGGTTCAGGCAAATCCTATCACTGAAAACGAGTTCAGCTGGAAATTAAGCGGAAAGCCACGCTTCCTGGAAGGATCACGATATTATCTCCAGTATGCGGGTATGCCTGATACCCTTGTTTATAGTCCCAATAATTATAAAAATGATTACAACGACGATTATCAGTCAAGAAGTCTGTGGGTTAATTACCTGATTGATAATCCTTTTACAGAAGAAAAAGATCGGGGAGCGAAGGGGCTGGGAATACCTGTTGATCTTTCACTGGCATTCCATACAGATGCAGGTGTAACTCCGGGAGATTCAATCATTGGTACTCTCGCGATCTATTCGACAGCAACGGATAGTGCGAAATTTCCCGACGGAACTTCGAGGATGGCCAGCAGAGATCTGTCTGATATTGTTCAGACAGAGATTACAAAAGATATAAGACAGATTTATAATGCCAAATGGACAAGAAGAGGTATATGGGACAGGCCATATTATGAAGCACGCCGCCCAGATGTTCCTGCCATGTTACTTGAATTGCTGTCACACCAGAATCTTGCAGATCAGAAATATGGCCTCGATCCGGCCTTTCGCTTTGATGTCAGCAGGTCAGTATATAAAGGTATACTGAAATATCTTGCTTACACTGAGAACCGTGATTACATTGTTCAACCCCTGCCAGTGAAGGATCTTGCACTTGTGCCGCTTAAGGGTAAAACTTTCAGACTGTCGTGGAAACCTTCTGCCGATGAAAATGAACCTGCATCCATGCCTGACAGGTATCTGGTCTATAAACGTACCGGTGAATCGGGTTTTGACAATGGTACCATAACTGACAAAAATGAATTTGAATTTGAAATTGACTCTTTAAATACTATATACAGCTTTAAGGTTACTGCTGTTAATGATGGCGGTGAAAGCTTTGATTCCGAGGTTCTGTCAGCAGGTATAAATGAGAAAAACGCCGGCAATGTCCTTATAGTCAATGGTTTTGACCGGATATCAGGGCCTTCATGGTTCGATAACGGGAATATGGCGGGTATATCATGGTGGGAAGACAGGGGTGTGGCTGATCATTATGATTTTATAAACATAGGGGATCAGTATGATTTCAACAGGCAAAATCCCTGGCTCGATGACGATTCACCAGGCTGGGGTGCTTCATATTCCGATAACTCAGGCAGGGTAGTTGCAGGTAATACTTTTGATTATCCGTATATTCACGGGAAAGCGGTGATGGCCGCAGGCTATTCTTTTTTTTCAGTGTCTGATGAATATTTTTGTTCATCAGACATTGATAATTCAATTTACAATGCTGTAGATCTGATTCTTGGAGAAGAGAAATCCACATCTTTTTTTGGAGACACTTCAAGGATCCGTTTCAGCATCTATACCCCTGAGTTCATGAATAAGATAAAAGAGATCACTGCAAACGCAAAAGATATTTTTATGTCCGGTTCATATGTTGGTTCGGACCTTTTGAGTTCCACTGATTCCACAGCCATAAAATTTGCTGGGGAATATCTTCATTTTATGCCACGTACAGGGCATGCGGTAAAGCTGGGAGGGTTGTATGCAACTGACAATGTTTTACAATATTTTAACGGGAAATACCATTTTAATACAGATTTTTCCGGTAAGATCTATCAGGTCGAAGCACCTGACGCAATTGAACCATCCGGATCCGGTGCGATATGTGCTTTCAGGTATTCTGAAACCAATGCTTCAGCAGGTGTGCTTTATAAAGGTAAGTACAGGAGCGTTATTATGGGGTTCCCGTTTGAAACAATTATTAATGAAGAAGAACGGGCTGTCTTTATGAAACAGGTGCTCCGGTTTTTTGAAAAATAAATATCATCGATGGAAAAGACTCTTACTTGTTTTATACCGTTTTCCGATAAGGTATCTCTTGAACAGACTGTAAATACCCTTAAAGCATCGGAAATTGTTGAGAAAATAATAATTATTTCAGGTAATGAAACATATCCCGAACTGGAAGACAGGGATGTGTCATTCCTGCAGACTGACGGATTTGCATCTTCAGCAGCGGTCAGAAAGATGGGTGCTATGGTAAGGACCCCTTTCGTAATGATTTATTTGCGGTCCTTTCCCCCTGATCCGGGAAAATTTGCACTGAACAGGATGATTCAGGTCTGCGAGAGTTCGGGGGCAGGAATGGTCTACTCAGACTATTTCGAAAAGAAAAATGGTGTCATTTCACCACATCCTCTTATTGATTATCAGGAAGGGAGCCTGAGGGATGATTTCAATTTCGGATCGATGTTACTGTATGAAGGCTCTGCATTTAAAGATGCCTGTATCAGAATGGACAGGGATTTCAGATTTGCAGGATTATATGATCTCAGGTTGAAGGTATCCCAGAAGCTTTCCTTGTTGCATTTGCCTGAATTCCTTAATACTGAGGTTGAGACAGATTTGAGGAAGTCAGGAGAGAAGCAGCATGATTATGTTGATCCACGGAACAGGGCGGTGCAGGAAGAGATGGAAATTGCCTGTACTGACCATCTTAAGGAGATAAATGCCTGGTTAAGCCCGGAGTTCAGAAAGATTACCTTTAACGTATCAGGATTTAGAAATGAGGCCTCAGTAATTATTCCGGTGAAAAACAGGGCTAAAACCATCGGAGATGCCATAGAATCTGTTTTAAGTCAGGAAACCTCATTCAGGTTTAATCTGATCATTATAGACAACCATTCAGGAGATGGAACAACAGACGTTATTGACTCATATGCCAGAAAGGATAAAAGGATTATTCACCTTATTCCCCTCAGGAAAGATCATGGTATTGGAGGCTGCTGGAATGAAGGTATCTTCCATCCGGGATGCGGGAAATTTGCAGTTCAGCTCGACAGCGATGACCTTTATATCGACATCAATGTACTGGCCAGAATCGTTGACTCATTTTACATTCAGCAGTGTGCTATGGTGATCGGATCTTACAGGATGGTGAATTTCAACCTTGAAGAAATACCTCCCGGACTGATTGATCACAGCGAATGGACTCCCGATAACGGCAGGAACAATGCATTGAGGATCAATGGTCTGGGTGCTCCAAGAGCTTTTTATACACCAATTATCCGAAGTATAAGGATCCCTGATGTGAGCTATGGCGAAGATTATGCAGTGGGACTTGCCATCAGCCGGTATTATCAGATAGGCCGGATTTACGATCCTTTATATCTCTGCAGGAGATGGGAGGGGAATTCTGATGCGGCACTTGATGTTAACAGGTCAAATGCACACAATTTATACAAGGACAGGATCAGAACAATCGAATTGATGGCAAGGAAGAAAATGGCAGGGAGAATACAACAGGATTT
>CAYQZL010000089.1:0-2452 GCA_964421975.1 uncultured Rikenellaceae bacterium | reverse complement strand
TTCAGAGGAGATTTCCCGGTTTTTCAGTTCCCAGCTGAGTGAATGGGAGCTGGCAGGAAATAATTATCTTCTGCTTGAAAAAGTGAAGACACGGACACTTCATTTCGGGGATTTTGAAGTGTTTGTTCAGTTCAATCCTGAACGAATAAGATCCACAGCCGCTAAAACAGATTCAGGTTCTGTAAAGGACAGGCCATGTTTTCTATGTGAAGAGAACAGACCCGTACAGCAATGGGGTGTTCCATTTGATGGAGAATTCACTGTACTTGTTAATCCCTTTCCCATATTCAGGAGACATCTGACAATAGCTTCGTCAAAACATACCGGCCAGGTTATAATGAATAATTTCGGTACAATGCTTTCACTTGCTGAAGCATTACCTGATTATGTGATCTTTTATAATGGCCCCCAGTGCGGTGCATCGGCACCTGATCATCTGCATTTCCAGGCCGGGAACAGAGGATTTATGCCGATTGAAACAGATTTTGACTCAAAGCAGTTTACAAATCCGGCAATGACCGGACCCGGAATCGAAATATTTAACTGGACCGGTTATCTGAGAGGAATAATTACCATAAAAGGCAGTGAAAGAAAACTTATTGAAAATCTTTTTTATTCTGTTTTTAAGAAACTTTTCCTGATCCGGGTAAACGAACCCGAATCCCGGAACCTCACGAATCCTGAGAGTCAAATCCCCAGCTTCGACTCTCAGCCTCGACCTCAGTCTCAGCCTCAGCCTCAACCTCAGCCTCAACCTCAGCCTCAGCCTCAACCTCAGCCTCAGCCCCAGCCTCAGCCCCAACCTCAACCTCAACCTCAACCTGAGCCCATGCTGAATATCCTCACATATAAAAGTGATGAACACTGGATTGTTCATATAATACCCAGAAAAAAGCACCGCCCGTTACAGTTTTTCGCTGAAGAAAAGGACAGGCTGATCCTCAGTCCGGCATCTGTTGATCTGGGCGGAGTTCTGATCACTCCCCGGGAAGAAGATTATAACAGGATAACAGAAAATGATATAGAAGATATTTTCAGGCAGGTATGTTTCGGTGAAGAGGAGATGTATAGTATAATTATGGATCTGTTATGAAGAACAAAAATGAAATATCGGAACTGCAGGCCGGGATATTTTCAGCTCAGGAGATATCATTCACCCTTAACGGCATTTTTCATACTTATCCCGGTAATCATTGGTTAACGGGAAATTGCAGAGTTAAAAACCGGAACGGCAATATCATACTTCAATCAGACAGTAAGGAATACAAAATGCAGGATCCGGTCATTTTGAATCCTCCGGATCCCGGTGCTTCATTTATCCTGCACAATGTTGTTATCGGAATAGATTTTCACTGGCAGAGAACAGAAGATCAGGTTTTTAGCGGAAGTCTTAAATTTATTACGGAAAAGGACAGAATTACCGCGATAAACCTGATACACATCGAGGAATATCTTGAAAGTGTAATCTCCTCGGAGATGAAAGCCACAGCATCGGAAGAGCTTCTGAAAGCTCATGCGGTGATCTCCAGGGGATGGCTGATTGCCCAGATTCAAAAAAGGAAGGACAAGGACGAAAAAAAATACCAGACACAATTCATCAGTGATACGGAAATAATAAAGTGGTACGACAGGGAAGACCACAGTAATTTTGATGTGTGTGCCGACGATCATTGTCAGAGATATCAGGGTATAACACGTGCTGCAACACCTGTCGTTAAGAAAGCAGTTGAAGATACCCGGGGAGAGGTGCTTACCTTTGATGGCAGGATCTGTGATACAAGGTATTATAAATGCTGCGGTGGTGTTACGGAATTATTTGAGAACGTATGGGAGCCTGAAAACCATCCTTATCTTCAGAGAATTGTTGATAATCCTGAACTGCCGGAGGGTTATGATCCTGATTTTACAAAGGATGAAAACATAAGAAAATGGATATCCTCCGAACCTGAGGCATTCTGTAATACTACTGATAAAGAGGTACTTAATCAGATTTTAAATGATTATGACCTGGAGACCGGGGATTTCTACCGGTGGACTGTTTCATATACCGGGGAAGAACTCAGTGAACTCATCAGGAATAAATCAGGGATTGATTTCGGTAATATAAATGAGCTCATCCCGCTTGAAAGAGGTACTTCCGGGAGGATTATCAGGCTGAAGATCGAAGGAACCCTGAAAACAATGATAATCGGTAAAGAGCTGGAGATAAGAAAATCATTATCCAAAACTCATCTTTACAGCTCATGCTTTTTTCCTGAAAAGATCGTAAAGGACAATAAAATATTTTTTGTCCTGCATGGAGCAGGATGGGGACATGGTGTAGGTTTATGCCAGATAGGGGCAGCTGTTATGGCTGCAAGGGGTTACAAATATGATAAGATCCTGATGCATTATTTCAAGGGTGCAGATCGGAAGAGCGTCGTGTAGGGAAAGAGTGTAGGATAGGGTGTAG
>CAYQZL010000088.1:0-18516 GCA_964421975.1 uncultured Rikenellaceae bacterium | reverse complement strand
GGACAGGGTAGGCATCATAGGATGGAGTCACGGAGGCTATATCGCTTTGTTCAACATATTCGAATATCCGGAAAATTATAAAGTTGCATTCACAGGAGTACCTGTCAGTGACCTTATTGCCAGGATGGGTTATAAGGACCAGGATTACAGGGATCTTTTTTCGGGACAGGCTGCCATCGGCAAATCCGCTGATGAGAATGTTGCCGAATACCGTAAAAGATCACCTGCATGGCAGGTAAAAAAATATCAGAATACCCCGCTGCTCATTCATACAAATACCAATGACGAAGATGTTAACGTACTCGAAGTGGAACATCTCATTAAATCACTGAAAGCAGAGGGAAAAACCAATTTCTCCTATGAGATTTTTGAAAATATGCCGGGAGGACATTCCTTCGACAGAATGGATTATAGGGATGCAAAGGAGATAAGAATGAAGATCTATAATCATCTGAACAGGTATCTGAAACCCCCTGATCCGTTCAGATCCCTAAAGGACCTGCAGAAAGCGGGGTATGGGTTCAATTAGCGGTGAGCGGTATACATTAAACAAACTGATCAGGATTGCTTCGTCCCGCCTGAGGCGGGACTCGCAATGACTGTATTAATACGATTATCTGTAATGACGAAAGAAAAACTATACGGGAAGACGCTGAATGAGCTGATAGCTGTTACGAAGAGGATAGGATTACCTGCTTATTCGGCAAGACAGATTGCTGACTGGCTCTATAAGAAGGAGATTACATCGGTTGACGAGATGACAAACCTTTCAAAGAAGATGAGGGAGACGATCTCAAATGATTATGAAATCGGCCTTTCTGCTCCTGTCAGCGAAGCTCTAAGCACTGACGGCACTAAAAAATATCTTTTTCAGGTACTTAGAGGCAAATTCATTGAAACAGCATATATCCCGGAAAAAGAAAGGGCTACACTGTGTGTTTCCTCACAGGCAGGATGCAAAATGGGTTGTATCTTCTGCATGACAGGCAGACAGGGATTCCAGGGAAACCTCTCTTCAAATGAAATACTCAATCAGTTCCGCAGTATACCTGAATTCCGCCAACTGACAAATATTGTCTATATGGGAATGGGCGAACCTCTGGATAATCTTGAAGAGGTATTGAAAAGCCTGGAAATACTTACAGGTGAATGGGGTTACGGATGGAGCCCGACAAGGATCACATTGAGCACTATAGGACTTAAGAACAGGATCAGGGAGTTTCTTGAAAGAAGCCGCTGTCACCTCGCAATCAGTCTGCATTCCCCGTTTGATCCGGAGAGAGTTAAGCTCATGCCGATACAAAGGACCATCAGTATAAAAGAGCTTATCGATATAATAAAGGAATATGATTTTTCGGGACAGAGGAGAATATCGTTCGAATATATACTTTTCAACGGGCTGAACGATACAGCAGCACATGTAAAAGAGCTGGCCCGCTTGCTTGACGGACTGAAATGCCGTATAAATATTATTAGGTTCCACAATATACCCGGATCAGAACTGAGGAGCCCCGGTATGGAAGAAACGGAAAGGTTCAGAGATGCGCTTAACAGGAAAGGTATAATAGCTACGGTCAGGGCATCACGCGGGGAAGACATAGGTGCTGCATGCGGCCTGCTCTCGACACTGAAACAAAACAAACAGGAAAGGAAGAACTGAATGAATACGAAAGTTACTGTAAGAAAATGTGATACATACAATACCGGTGAGATAATCGAACTGATCGCTGATATTTATAAAACCTGCGATGGTCCGGATCTAAGTAATAAAAAGGTCCTGCTGAAACCCAATATCCTTGTTGATGCCGACCCTGCAAGATGTGTAACAACCCATCCGGCGGTCGTGGAAGCAATGATCATATTCCTTCAGTCGAACGGAGCAACTGTATTTGTCGGAGATTCACCGTCAATACATACGAGGGGTTTTAAGGGTACTAATTCAGGTATTTACCAGCTCTGCGAAAAGAGGGGTGCCACATGGATTGATTTCCTGGTCTCCCCCACTGACGTGCCTATAGTCAACGGCCGTATAAGGATTGCTTCAGTTATAAGGGAAACCGATCTGATCATCTCACTTCCGAAATTAAAGAATCATGAGCTGATGCTGTTCACCGGTGCCATAAAAAACACACTGGGTCTTGTTCCCGGATTCACAAAAGCAAAACAGCATGCACTTTATCAGGAAAGGGACAGATTTGCTGAATTTCTTGTTGATCTTAATGAATCCGTATTACCTCATTTCTTTTTAATGGATGCCGTAATGGGGATGGAGGGACCGGGTCCCGGACAGGGTACTCCGGTTAAGATAGGTGCACTGATAGGATCATCAAATCCTCTGGCTCTTGATATTATAGCTACGACCATAGCTGATTATGATCCTTTGATAATTCCGACCAACAGGATTGCACTGGATCGTGGAAAATGGCTCAGGGAGGTAAGCGAGATTATCTATGACGGACCGGAAATAAGCTCACTCATAAAAAAAGACTTTAAAAAGATACCTGATACCGGATCAAAGAATACGATATATAAATTCGTGTATAACAGGCTGAAACGTATAAGACGACTGCAGAGAAGACCGGTTTTCATCCATAAGAACTGTATCGGTTGCAGGGAGTGTATAAAAATTTGTCCGCAGAATGCAATTGTAATGCATCGTGAAAAGAAAAATTGGGTTGTACTGACCGACAGTAAATGTATAAGATGTTTCTGCTGCAGTGAGGTATGCCAGAGCAATGCAGTTGAAATCAGGCGTAAGTTATTCGGTGTATGAATAAATGCACATTATGCATCTATCCTGGCATATTTGGCATGTTTTTCTATGAATTCCCTTCTTGGCGGGACCTCATCACCCATAAGCATTGAGAAAATATGATCGGCTTCCGCTGCACTTTCGATAGTAACCTGTCTTAATGTCCTTGTTTCGGGATTCATTGTTGTATTCCAGAGCTGTTCGGCATTCATTTCACCGAGACCCTTGTAACGTTGTACGGAAACTGATGAATCCTTTCCCTGTCCTAGGTCTTTAACAGCAGCCTCTCTCTCCTCTTCCGACCAGCAATACTTTTCGACCTTGCCTTTTTTGACAAGATACAACGGAGGTGTGGCAATGAACAGGTTTCCTCCTCTTATCAGATCCTGCATGTACCTGAAAAAGAAAGTCATGATAAGAGTGGTGATATGTGAACCGTCAACATCGGCATCAGTCATTATAATTATCTTATGATATCTGAGGCCGGAAATATTGAGCGCTTTGCTGTCTTCATCTGTTCCAATATTTACACCAAGAGCGGTAAAAATATTTTTAATTTCCTCACTCTCATAAATTCTGTGGTGCATTGCTTTCTCGACATTCAGTATCTTTCCCCGCAGTGGCAGGATCGCCTGGAATTTCCTGTCGCGGCCCTGTTTTGCGGTACCTCCGGCAGAATCACCCTCAACAAGGTATATCTCGCAGTTTGCAGGATCCCTGTCGGCACAGTCAGCCAGCTTGCCAGGCAGTCCGGAACCCGAAAACTCATTTTTTCTCTGTACCAGTTCCCTGGCCTTACGGGCAGCATGACGTGCCGTTGCAGCAAGAATGACCTTCTGCACAATAACTCTTGCATCTTTGGGATTCTCTTCCAGATAATTTGTCAGCATTGTGCTCACAGCCTGGTCTACAGCTCCGATCACTTCAGAATTACCCAGCTTTGTTTTGGTTTGTCCTTCAAACTGAGGTTCAGCCACTTTTACAGAAATAACAGCTGTCAGACCTTCCCGGAAATCATCGCCGTTTATATCGAACTTCAGCTTTGCAGCAGCTCCGGAATCCTCGGCATATTTCTTTAGTGTCCTTGTAAGCCCCCTGCGAAAGCCTGCAAGATGAGTTCCACCCTCTATCGTATTTATGTTGTTTACATATGAATGTACATTCTCCGAAAATGAGCTGTTATACTGAAGTGCAATCTCAACAGGATATTCTGCCTTATCAAAATTGATATGAATAGGTCTGTCAATTATTCTTTCCCTGTTTGAGTCGAGATATTGTACAAATTCCAGAAGTCCGCTTTCCGAATGAAATTCAGTATAGAGAGGCTTCCCCCCGTTACCGTTTTCCACCAGTTCCCGCATATCCTTCAGGGTGAGGAGAATTCCTTTATTCAGGAAGGCCAGTTCTCTCAATCTGGCTGAAAGGATCTCATAGTTGAAATCCAGTGTCTGAAAAATCGTATCATCAGGTTTAAAAGTAATCAAAGTACCCGATTTGTCACTTTCTCCTACAACATCTACACCTGTAGCGGGTTTCCCTTTTCTGTATATTTGTCTGAATGTCTGGCCATCGCGGTAGACTGTTGCTGTAAGTTCTGACGAAAGGGCATTTACACATGAAACACCGACTCCATGGAGACCACCTGATACTTTATAAGAACCCTTGTCAAACTTACCTCCGGCATGCAGTACAGTCATAACAACCTCCAGGGCGGATTTCTTCTCCTTCTCCATGATACCGGTAGGAATACCTCTTCCGTCATCGGATACTGTTACAGAACCGTCTTCATGAATTGTAACATCAATCCTGGAACAGAATCCTGCCAGCGCTTCGTCAATTGAGTTATCAACAACTTCATAAACAAGATGATGAAGCCCCTTGATGCCGATATCACCTATATACATTGCAGGCCTTCTCCTTACTGCCTCAAGACCTTCAAGAACCTGAATACTATCTGCCGAGTATTCTTTACCATCCTGCAACTTGTCCTTTTCTTCGTTCATATATCTTATCAACTTTTTTTAAAGGAACCTGTTATTAATCTGAAATCATACTTCATATATTTCCTGAAAGAGATCATTTGCTCTTCTCTTTGGCCTGACTTACCAGATAATTTTTCGGGAGAAATAACCGGAATTTTCTTAAGATCGCCAGCACGCAGACAAACCCTCTCCTTAAGTGTGATAAATAACTGATTCCATGTCCATTAATTATCAGCGCAAATATACAATATTATTATTATTCTGAATAGAAAAAACAACTCATTTTATGCACAATTTGACCAAGTAATTAACAAGCTCCGCCGGCACAATTAACTACGTATTAAAATATGTCTTTTAATATGTCTTTTAATACGTCTTTTAATACGTTGATCCGTTTTTACAGGTTGGCCGAAAGCGCTGTACAGAATATGGTTACACTGAAGCGTATTCGTTTTACAGACTATAGGTCAGTCCGGCCATACACATAAACCTCTGAGTGGGATAGTATGCCCAGTCGTAGTTGCGGTTCATGGCTATATTATTGACTTTAATCCAGAACGAAAGGATCTTTGTATATCTGTACTCGGCACTTAGATTTGCATTAACATGCATCGGGGATTTAAAGACATACTGTTCGGGAGGCAGAATAATATCATTCTTTTGTACAATAAATCTGCGTTTACCCAGTGATGTCAGTTCAATACCGGCAATGATCTTGTTTCTCAGATTATATTTTACTCCGGCCTTAGCATCCCAGGGCTGTTTGCTCCATGGATATTCATTTGCGCTGAGCTTATAATTATAATAGTTGGCACTGCCTGAATAAGTGATCTTGTCTCCTATCACACCATTTATCTCTCCATGCAGATTAAATAATTCAGCATCATCCAGTATCGGTATGAAATGATTGCCCACCTGTGGTTCAAAGAGTTGATCATCGAAGACCAGGTTTGAGAAGAAGAGCATATTGCTTATCATTGAATATGAAGCTGAAACCACATAATTCCCTCCGATACCTGTATTTCCTTTAAGTCCCCCTGAAAGGATCAGCTGATGACTTGTATTGGGCAGTGCAAATAGTGTACCGTCGCGAAGCAGGAAAGGATTCTCTTCAATGATCTTTTCGGGTGTATTCTGTTCCAGTCTGCCTCCCAGATGTGCAAAGAAATCAATATAGGTCGGTACAATATTGAATCCGAATCTTGCATCGGGATAAAAATGGAATTTAACTGATGAAGTGGTATCCTTATCGAGAAGAAGCTGTATTCCCAGTTTAAAGTTCCACTGTGAAGTCCTCTTTGAAATAAATGGAGCAATATCGACCACATACTTCATTCTTTCAGATATATCTTTTGAAGGTCTGTAAAAATCCATTCCGAGGCCGGCTCCCACATAAAAATCCAGATAGGATTTTGCCATTAAGCCTGAGATTCCCACATTATGTTGCGACAGACTCCTGTTGCTGAAAAAATAGCTGTAATCCACATCGAAATCGTAGGAAAAATCAGAAGAATCAAGTGTAAGTGATGTAAACGAGAGAGCAGCACCTATCCTGTTGTATGGAATCCGGATATCCTTTTTATCCGGTTCATATGCGACCATACTGGTATCATAACCATAGGCATACCGTGTTTTCTGCGAATAGTCGACAGAACCTTCCAGATAGTTATCCAGGAAGAACTTCCTGCCAAACAGTGAAACGTCATTATCCATATATCCTGCAAACACCCTTTCATCATTCTGAAGCCTCACCTTCCCGTGTGTTGAATAATGTTTTGCATACAGGCCGTAAGTTCCTTCCCGCGAACGTTCATTCGTAACACTTATCTCGGCCAGAGGTGCCATATAGTTGCCCAGGCCGAGGTTTACATAGCTTTTATATAGTTTCTCCAGAGGATCGGGCACCATGGTTGCTGCCTTTATCGGGCTTATCGAATATTCAGGACTGTAAGGATTGGTATTTACAGTATAAGTAAACACAGGTTTAACAACAGTGGTGTCATTAATTACTGGAAGGGAGCTCTTCTTTCTGAAATCAGACAATGAAGGTATATAAGGATTATACAGTGTAACCTCTCTTTTCAGATCTGTATCCTGAGGATATACATAAATCGCAGTCAGGAGAATGAGAAATATATTTACAAATACTCTTTTCATCATTTTGCAGTTTTTGCTTTTCATTGATTATTCTGATCCAGGGCTGCAAGCTTAGTTCTTACCTCATCGAGGATACCGTCATCTTTGATGGTATAGTAATCCCTTAAGCTTTCGAGAGTTGCCCGGGCCTGCAGGGAATCACCTTTTTTCATCGAAATGTCTGACAACAAAAGGAATATTCTTGCCATCCAGTACTGATGTGGTGATTTCTGATCTATGAATTCCTGAATTATCTTTTCCGATTCATCAGTCTGATTTTTCATATGCAGAATTTCGGCAATCCTGTATTTTGATTCGGCTCCTTCCGAGCTTACCACTTCCCCTGCAGTACGCCGGAAATCTGCAAGAGCTTCATCGAAATTGTTCAGGCTGTAATTGGCTTTTGCTCTCATGAATACGGCTTCCCTCATAAGTTCTTCAGGAATACCAGTACTTCTGTTTATTTTATCCACAGCGGCGATGGTTTTTCGTGCATCGCCAAGCTGGTAAGCCGATCTGAGCTGTCCCCTCAGAGACAATATCCGGTTTTCAGGATTCCCGGCAACAGATTCAAGCTTTTCATAATATTCAAGGGAAGTTGTAAAATCTTCATTATCATAAGAGAGACTGGCTGCAGAAATCAATGATTGTTCAGTAAACAGATTATTCGGGGCTGCAACAACCGCAGCATAAAGCTTCAAAGCCTCTTCATCTTTCCCTTCTGTCCTTCTGCATTCGGCAAGATAGAATCTTGCATTCTGAACGAAGCTTCCGGATGGAAATTCTCTCAGATAACTTTCCAGGACACCTGCTGCTCTCGGATAATTTCCAGACATATAAAGATTTTCTCCTGAGGTATAGAGCAGGGAGTCTTTCTCGGCAAGATTTATATCACCGAATCCCTGGATAGTTCTGGTATATGCGAAATATGATTCCACATCATTCATTTCAACATAGGCATTCCTGAGACCTGTCATTGCACTTCTTGCTTCAGGTGTTGCCCTGTAGGTCTCTATAACTTTTTTGTACTGTTCAATGGCTTTCGTATTCTGCCCCATATTGTAATAGAGAAGTCCGAGTTGTACCATGGCACGCGGAACAAAGGGAGATGACTGATATGTATTTATTATTGTATTGAAATCAGCTTCACCCTTCGGATAATTTTCAAGGACAGTATATGCCCGTCCGCGTTCAAAAATAGCATTGGGGACATATGATGATGACGGATACCTTGAAGTGAGAGAAGAAAGGACTTCAGCCTTTGCACGTTCATTATTCATCAGACCCAGTGAAAAAGCTTTCTGGAACATGGCATAATCGGCATCAGTCTTAGCGTAATCAATCACTTTGTTGTAGTATTCAATTGCATTAGCGTAATTTGTTGTGATGAAATAGCAGTCGCCTATCCTGTTCCTTGCATCGGCCATTGTTTCGGATTTTACATTTGTTCCCTGTGATTCAAAAGCCCTAAGATGAACGATGGCATTAGGATAATCCTTCATATTGAAAAAGGTATACCCGAGATTATATCTTAATAAGGTATTCTCATTCAGGATGAGTGATCCCGGGATGCCCATAAAAGTCACATAATCTGCCCTGGCTTCTTCGAATTTCCCAAGACGATAATATGCTTCTCCCCTCCAATAGATTGCCCTTGCTCTCAGTTCCCTGTTATGTTTTTCATATTGAAGTGATTTCCCGAACATATCAACAGCATCTTCCAGTTCCATGTTCCTGAAGAGTTCCAGTCCCCTGAAAAAAGCTGCCCGCTGATACGCTTCCTCCAGCCTGCTGTCTTTATTCTTTATTTTATCGAGAGAATTGAGGGCAGCTTTATAATTCTTATCCTGAAGATATGCAAGTACCAGATAATTATATGCTTCCTCAATACGTTCCGAGCCCGGGAAAAGATCTACATATCTCTGGAAAGATTCTATTGCTTCCCCGAAAGGTGAATATGATGACTCATAAGTGATCTTTGCATAATTAAACAGGGCATCTTCCTGTATCTTCCTGTCAAAATTCAGTTTTGATGCTTCAGCAAATCCGAATTTTGCACGGTTCTTATTGTCCAGCCTCAGGTAACAGTCGCCCAGGATATACCATATGTTCTGGCTAAGTATGTCTGATTTTGCTCCTATTTCCTCAAGCAGCTTTATTGCCCTGGCATATTCCCCTGTCTTGTAATAACAGTATCCAAGCTGATATTTATCTTCCCTCCCGCTTATTTTGGTACCGGTTGCAAATTTCTCAAGGTATGGAAGAGCTTCTTCATAATTCCCCTTGCTGAAATAAGCATCACCGATAAAACGGTATAGCTCAATTCCACGATCCTTCCCGGCTTTATCAATCAGTTCGGGAGCGATCTGAAGTATCTGGTCATAATCTTTTTTAAGATAAAGAATCTGGACG
Organism: uncultured Rikenellaceae bacterium; assembly: GCA_964421975.1. Lineage (GTDB taxonomy): Bacteria > Bacteroidota > Bacteroidia > Bacteroidales > VadinHA17 > LD21. The sequence goes on along the minus strand of CAYQZL010000088.1, from coordinate 9,234 downwards.
ATATAGAAAGGAACAATGTTTCCGAAGGTTTCATCATCTTTAAGCCGGGTAAATCCTTCCATCGCGGTTTCATACATTTTCTGCTCATAAGCGATCTGGGAATAATAATATATTGCCGGTGCAGTATATTCGGTATCCATATCCTTTATCTCCGAGAACATTACCAGTGCCCGGGGCTTCTGACCACGCATATAATGAGAATAACCCAGACGGAAGAAGTATTCCGGAAGTTGCTCCGGTAACAGTTCCTGCCTGTTAACATCTTCAAGATATGTAATTGCTTTACGGTAATTCTTGTTCTGATAAAAATAGTTACCCAGGGCAAGGTTGGCTTCATTGATCCTCGGACTCTCAGGATGTGTCCGCATAAAATTCACCATCCGGTATTCGGCATCGGGATTAAAAAGGTTAACTGATGCCAGTGCCCTGTAATAACGTGCATCAGCAAGAGAAAGCATATCAGTGTTATCCGGATTGCTGATGTAGGAATCAAACAGCCTGATGGCGGCAGGATACTTTTGTTTGTTGAAAAGCTCCATTCCTCTTTTGAATTCGGATGAATATTCCTTTCCCGAATAAGCCAGCTGCGATCCGGCCTTTATTGGGAAAAGAAAAAGAATTGTGAAGATTATCAGAAATCCTGTTTTGTTCATAATTTGTTTTTTTAACCTTTTTCCTCTTCAGGCCCTGAAAGCCCCTTAGCTATAGGAACTGGGTATAATATATTGATTAAAAAGCACATACGGCTAAAAAACCATTTTTACTGACCAGTTGCAAAATTACAACTATTAAACGCCTTCAGAGGGTCTTTATTATTGTTTTTTTCAACATAGCGGGTTTAAATTAGTATTTCTTTCATTAATTTGCATATAACAAACCAAGACAATGCAGGGATCGCTTCCTCTTGACATAATAATTGAACTGAAGGATTGTCAGATATGGCAGCAGGATAATCTGGTTTTATCAGATGTAAATCTCAGTGTATCAAAGGGTGAATTCATGTATCTGGTCGGCCGGGTAGGTAGTGGCAAGACCAGTCTGATCAAGACCTTAAATGCCCAGCTGCCTCTCCGACAGGGAACAGGTATCGTTGCCGGCTACGATCTGATGAACCTGAAGAACAGGGACATACCCTTTCTGCGTCGTAAGCTCGGCATCGTATTTCAGGATTTCCAGCTTCTTACAGACCGTTCGGTAAGCGACAATCTTGATTTTGTCCTGAGAGCTACAGGCTGGAAGGATAAAAATGAAATAAATAACCGTATCGGTGATGTACTCGAGAAAGTCGGGCTGGGTCACAAAGGATACAAATTACCACATCAGCTCTCGGGGGGTGAACAACAGCGTGTTGTTATCGGCAGGGCTCTTCTGAATGATCCGGATATTATCCTTGCGGATGAACCGACAGGAAATCTTGATCCCGAAACATCCGAAGGCATCGTTAAACTTCTTGTTGACATCAGCAAAACAGGAAGAGCAGTGATAATTGCAACACACAACCATACAATTCTGAAGAAATTCCCGGCCCGGACGGTAAGATGCCAGGATGGCAGACTTATACCTGCCGGGGAAGACGAGGAGATCGAACTCGAAAAACTGTAAGCGTTCAGAGTTCAGCGCTTCCGCAAGCCGGAAGCCGGATACCGGAAGCCGGATCATTTGAACAGGCTCAGAGGCCATGGCAATCTGTTACAATAGTTCCTGTAGAACGGGACAACTGTACTTCCAAATGACTCCATGAACGATGCTATGGAAGGTATCGATGAGCCGGCAAAATCCAGGATGGTTCTGGTACCGGCCGACTCTTTGATAATTTCATTGACAACCCTGTATCCCAGCCTGTAATCACGGCTTTCCTGTGTGTTCACAACAAGGAGCATCGTCTTTCTGTTCTTTATCTCAACTATGAAATTCCCGTAAATTATATTGTTCCCTGAATTTCTGATTCCAAGTATCCTGCCCTTTTTATTCTTTACACAATAATCCATGAGTTCATTTAGCCGCTGATAATCGCGCGCCTTTATTCCCCGGATCTTTTCCCCTGCATTTTTCCGGAAAAGTTCAGAAATTTCATAAGGTTTTATATCACTTACTATTTCGAATTTGTTCCTGTATGATCTATCAATATTCCTTCTGCAATGAACAGAAAATTTTTCCCATAAAAACTCATAAGATCCTGACAGATCGAGTTCATAGTTTGTCCTGTTTGCAGAAATAAACTTGTCATTATCAATTTTCTGCGCAGTAGATAGATCTATAAGCCAGTAAAAATCAGGAACATATTCAACGAATTCATTTATTATCCCATCCGGCAGCTTATCGGGTGAGAAAATTCCAAGCTGTTGCAGGAAGACAGGTGTGGCTATATATCGTATCCCGAATTTCACCGAGCAGGGCAAAGGGAAAACCGCTTCATAGTCATCTTCGATCAGAGCATTCCATCCCGGAGCCATTATATCGAGGTACCATGATAATGCATAGGGTTTGTATCCTCCGGAAGACTTAATACAGTTATCCCATTGTTCACGATCAATTTCATTATTCGTATAAAAGTTTATCATGGTTTCTGCATATCCAGTACTTTTTCAAATAAGGTTCTCCATCCCTTCCATTCAGGTGTATTCAGCAAGGTTGTATTATGCCACAGGCTTACAAAAAGTCCTCCGGCCTTCTTTGTTACGTTTATCAGTTTTATTATCAGCTCCTCTGCACCTTGAGGATCAAGGTTCATGTACTGAACAAGAGTCGCATCCATTACCTGGAACGGAACCAGCTTCAGGCTGGTCTGCTTTTCTTCTGTCAGATCATAAAAAAGGTATGGCCGCGCAATACCGGCCCTGAATCCGGGCTGATCCGGGTAGCCCATCGAATAATCTTCGGTTATACCTTCTGCTGCAAGCATTTTATATGATCCGGGTATCTTCATTCTGATAAAATGAAATCTGCTCAGGAATATTTCCCTGCCCATAATGGAGCTTAACCATTCTCTTTCCATTCTGAATTTCCTCACATTGTCCGAAGCATAATATGAAGGATGCAATCCTGTAATATATCGTTCCCCCAGCTTTTTCATCAAACTTCTGTACCGGGCGTTTGTCCAGGCCGGGTTTTTGTCATATTCCGAATACCGGCCGACAGGAAAGAAAAACTTCGCCATGGTATTGTTTTCAGCAATGTTGCCGGTAATATAATCGTAGACTTCAAAGGGATCATTCTCTTTATGAGTCAGAACCCTAAATCTTTCCAATGCTTTGGCTGGTACACCTGAAATAAGATCCTTAAAAAAACCTCCAACAGAACGAATCATCCCTTTCCCGAGGTAAGCAAAGGGCTGATCTGAATCAATTGTAAGGAGTGCATCATAATTGCTGAAGGAAAATGCTAAATGAGAGTATTTTTTCTCAAGTTCAGCTGCCAGTTCCCATGCCCAGAGGTCCACAACAGGGATATTCAGAAAATCCTTTTTAAATGCCAGTGAAAGAGATGCAGCAAATCTCCCGTGCCTGTCAGGAATGAAATCCTGGTATTCTTCATACCTGCTTACCATGTAAAATGATGAAGCAAAAATATCGAAAGGTATATCCTGATCCTGTTTACTCTCAAAGAACACAGGCAATCCTTTCCAGTGACTTACTGAAATTTCTGTCTGAGAGATACCTGTTTCAGAAAGAAGCGGAGAAGGATCAATTTTAAACGAACCGGGGATGGTTTTTGAAGAATAATTGATGAGAGGAACATTATCGATATCCTTTTCATCTGTGATGATATTCCAGTCAAGTCCGAGTATATCACCAAGTATTATACCTGCTATATATCTTAAACGTGGGCTGTCTTTCCCTGCAAATATTTTTATCTGATCAGGATGCATAAAACAAATTTACTAAATATCCGGGGCATTTATCAGCCAGGACCGGGATAAAATTTGTTTCAGCGGTTCAGAAAATCATCATACAGAACCTGCAGAAACGCTTTTCCGTATTTTCCTGCAACCCCCGGATTACTGCCTTCCTGAAGTACAGCATCTCCCAGCTTGTGTTCGTATATGTATTTTGAACTGTCAGTTATAAAACCAAATCCTTCGTTGAAAGTATAAAATGCAAATGATCGTGAATCCGCAGAGAGAAGGTCTTTTGAAAAAGGAAAGTCATCCTTCAGATCCAACTGATTGAGTATCGTTAAGGGAATGTCGAACTGGCTGCCTGTCTTGTCGATCCTGATACCGGTCTGAGCCAGTGCTCCACCCAGCCAGAGCATTGGTATTTTAAATATCTCTTCAGAATATTCTTGAATATCCGTTGAATTCCTTCTGCAATGATCGGCCACAAGAACAATGAGGGTATTTTTCCACCAGTCTGTTGTTTTTGCCCAGTCAAGAAACTCTCCCAGTGATCTGTCAGTGTAATAAATCGAATTCCTGAATTTGGTCAGGTCGTCTATTCCCCTGAATACGGGTTCCATTGGCACTTCGAAGGGTTCATGGCTTGAAAGAGTAAGAACAACCTTAAGGAATGGTTCTTTAATATTTTTCATTGAATCCTGAAGGTTTTCAAAAAGAATATGATCATGGACCCCCCACTTGGAATTATAGAACTCGGGGTTAAAGTTATCCTTTGTTACCACGTTTTTAAAACCTGTATTTATGACAAATGAATTGAAATTGGCGAAATTTATTTCACCACCATACCAGAAGGATGTTTTATAACCCTGGCTGTTCATCATTTTCACAATTCCCGGAAGGGATTGTGTCTTTTTTGGTTCCTTCATTATTGAAACCGCAGGTTGTGCGGGATAACCGCATAATATTGCCGGCATGGCCTTATCGGTCCTGTTTCCCGATGCATAGAATCTTGTAAAAAGTATACCTTCACCCGAATAACGGTTAAAATATGGTGTGGTGAGTGAATCCCCTCCCAAAGGTCCGATCAGGGCGCTTCCAAAACTTTCAAGAACAATCATCAGTATATTCGGTTTGGGATTATTCAGAAGCTTCATCGCAGTTCCTTTATCGGCTGTCAGAGAATCTGTGATTTCTTTTGCAACTGCCATATCTCCAAACTGGTATGGATTACTTACCGGTTTCCTGTTAAATAGTGAACTGCCGACATTCCATACAACATTAACTGCAGTATGATTGAGAAACATTTCCCTGCTGAAATAGACTGTACCTGCATTAATTGGAGCTATACCCACACCTCCCCTTATTGGTATAAGAAGAGATCCCCAGAAAATGAGGAAAAAAAGCAAAGCCGGAATAACGAAACGGATCTTTTCAAATCCTTCAAGAAAGCTGTCAATATATTTCCGGTATATATGAATAAAAAAAGCTGCCAGAAATATCACGCCCAGAATAACAGCTATCAGCTGGAATGTTGTTACGGATGCCATTGCGGCCCCCGGGGTCTTGAGATAAATGAGGGGTGTATAATCCATACGGAATCCCCAGTATTTGTACAGTAGTGTATCGGATACAACTATTGCAGACGAAATGGCAATTATTATATATGTGTACCATTTCATGAATTTCCTGTACCATTCCCCTGTAAAATAAACTCCCGGCACCATTAAGAGCACCGGGATTATCATAATATATCCGATCGCTGAAAGATCCAGTTTAAATCCGTACCAGAATGTCATAAAGAGCATCACAGGATTGAATTCGAATGCTTCGCGGAATTGGGTAAAAATGAAGAATAATCTCGCTGTTGCAAAAAATCCAAGCCAGAATAAAGCATAGAAAAATAATGCTGTAAGTCTCTTTTTCATTTCAGTTTTATAAGATACTCGTTCCCGTTTTTGTAAAACAACAACAAAGATACAGTTATGATTATCATACCTGTTATAGTAAGCAGTTCCGGTTTTTCGCCCGGAGCAAGTATCCAGCTTAGAATTGCTCCTGCAACCGGTATTATGAATTTCCACATATTCAGTTCTGACACCCTGACGTGTGGTCTTTGCAGCAATTTATACCAGAGTGAAAAAGCAAATGCTGAAACAAAGCTGAGCCACATGAGTGTAATCCAGTATTCTGAAGGCTTTGGGCCCCTGTGTACTCCTTCAACAGGTATTGAAAGAAGATAAATTATTATTCCTCCGGCAAACAGGGATGTGGAACTCAGAACCAGCGGATTCAGTCCGCGGCTTTTGAGAGAAACCATTACATTGCTTGTGGCAGTGGCTATGTTTGCTCCAAGTATCATCACTACTCCAAGCATCTCTATAGCAGTGCCCAGACGAAAAGCCTGCCTCCCCGCACTGATAAGCACCACTCCAGCAATACCGAAAATTACAGTGACTATTTTACGTCTTGTGAGTTTTTCACCTTTGCTCATAATTGCAGCAACCACAGCTGTGACAAGAGGCTGTGAACCTACTATAACTGCTCCCAGAGCCCCGGGAACAAGGTCCATCCCCATGTAGAACAGTATGTAATTCATAAGTGTCTGCAGAACTGTAACCCAGATAACAATCTGCCAGTTTTCCCTGATGAGCTTCAGGAATAATACGGGCTTTACGGTAAAAGGAAAAATCATCAGTCCTGATATAATGAATCTGATGCCTGCAAAATGCAGTGGTGTATCGTATTGAAGGCCTATTTTAATACTTGCATATACTGTCGACCACAATAGACATGCGATAACAGCAAGAAATATCGTGTTGTCTTTTTTCTCCACAAAAATATTTTGCACGCAAATATCCGAAAAAAAATCTTTCGCCAAATCATGGCAGCCTGATAAGATCAGATGAAATATTGAATACCTTTGTTATTCCTTTGTTTTAACGTCCGGATAATTAAATGAATGTAGCCGAATTTATTGCAGATCAATTGTACAAATCCGGAGTACGTTATGTATTCGGGGTTCCGGGCGGACCTTCAATACCGTATATCGAAGCTTTAAGGATTGCCGGAATAGAATTCATACTGACATCGAATGAAGCATCTGCCGGAATAATGGCTGACGTCACAGCAAGGCTGACAGGTATTCCCGGGATCTGCCATTCAACGTACGGTCCCGGGGCAACCAATATTGCAACAGGAACAGGGAGCGCTTATCTTGACCGCTCTCCTGTCCTGGTCTTTACCAGCGAACTCAACAGCAGTATGCTTTTCAGAACCACTCAGATGAATATTGATCACCAGAAACTTTTTGCACCCATAACAAAATCAACATTCAGACTTACACCAGAAAATGCAGCGGAAGTACTCGGAAAGAGTTTAAGAATTTGCCGGGAAGAGTATCCCGGACCTGTTCACATAGGACTGCCTGATGATATAGCTTTCTGTGAAACAGGCGAAAATGAAATATGGAATAGTGATTTAGATGCTGGTGAAATACCAGTTCCGGAAGAAACAGAGGCACATGAACAGCTTAACACTGAAGAACTGAAATCACTGCTGGTAAATTCCAGAAGGCCTCTCATTGCTGCCGGGCTAACAGCAAAACGACTGAATATTAGCTCTCTCCTTCTTGATTTCCTTAAAATCTATAATATTCCCGTGCTTATTACCCCCATGGCCAAGGGTCTGATCCCTGAAGATCACCCTTCTTATGCGGGAGTACTTTTCCATGCCCTTAGTGATTATCCTGAGAGTCTTTATGAGGAAACAGATCTTGTTATAGGTATCGGTTATGATCCCGTTGAATTCAATTACGAATCATGGATCCCCGATGTACCTCTGATCCATTTCAGCACAAGGAAAACGGATATGCCTGAAAATATCAGTGTACTGCAGTTTGCAGGAAGACCGGATGAGTGGTTCAGCTTACTCGGGAATCTGAATGCAGGTTATCTTGCTCCTGTGAAGACAAAAATCAAAAACATACGCGATGAGATGTTGTCTTTTCTGGACAGCTTTACGGTACACTTCGGACCTGTAACTGCATTAAAGATCCTTCGTGAAGAGCTGCCTCATGAAACTATAATAACCTTTGATGTCGGATCACATCTTCATCTTGCAGGACAAATGTGGAATACAGGAGGTTATGGGAATTTTATAATTTCAAACGGATGGTCAGGCATGGGCTTTGGAATTCCCGCGGCAATTGCAGCAGCAATAGCAAGACCAGGAACAAAATGCGTTTGCATTACGGGTGACGGGGGATTTCTGATGACCGCCGGAGAAATAATGACTGCCAGACGCTATAACCTTCCGGTAGTAATTGTAGTTTTTTCAGACGGAGAACTTAATCTGATCAGATTGAAACAATCATGGAGAGACGTAACTCCCTGTGGTACAAACATTTACAAAGGAGACCTCTTTGGTTCCGATAAATTCCTGGGGATAAGGGTTTTAAAGGCCGATTCACATGAAAGTCTTACAAAATCGGTCAATACTGCATTAGTTCTCAGCGAACCGGTAATAATAAACGTTATTATTGATCCTGAAGATTATAAATGGCTGGTAGTTAAGAGATGAATATCAACATTCCTGCAACTTATTTCTTTGATTTAGAGGCCTTTGTTTCTTTTTTTCCCTTTGCTGCCTTTTCTTCTTTCTTTTCCTTTTCAGGCTGTCCGGTTTTCTCAGTTTTTTTAGCTGGAGCTGACTTTTTTACTTCTTTTGTTTCTTTTTCAGCTTTTGGAGCTTTTGCCGGTTTTGCCTCCTTTATTGCTTTTTCTTCTTCTGCTTCTTTTGCCTTTTTTGCCGGTTTTGGCTCCTTAACCTCTTTTGCCGGTTTCGGTTCCTTTGTTTTCTTTTCTGCTTTAACAATTTCTTGTTCTGCCGTAACAGGCTCAGGTTTTTGCTTTTCCACAACCTCTTTTACCCTGGCAACTTCGGGTTTCAAATCTTTAACTTCCTGTACGGCTTCCTGTTTCTTTTCCTTTATTTCCTGAACTTCCAAAATCTCACTCACTACTTTAGCTTCAGCAACTTCTTTTTCAACCTTCCGTTCCTTCACCGTTCTCCTGCCCTTCATATCTTTATCCCTGACAGGTTCAATTTGCTTTAATTCAGCTTTTTTTGCTTTCTTCCTGAGACGTCTTACACCGTATGTTCCAAGAATAATTTTACCTCTCCTTGTTTTTTTGTCACCTTTTCCCATAGTTTTCGGATTTGAATTGTTCATTTCCCTTTACAGGGTGCCGGCAAAGTTAATAATATTCTTTATTTATGATTTATAATAGATTATTTTTGATCCCAAATATTTACAGACATTTTAAATATAATGTATCTTATTGCATATCTTAGATCGGAAGAGCACACGTCTGAACTCCAGTCACCGCTCATTATCT
>CAYQZL010000087.1:0-18571 GCA_964421975.1 uncultured Rikenellaceae bacterium | reverse complement strand
AGTAATTCCGGAGCATATTTTGAATCGGCGCCATCAAGTGTTAGTGTCTGATGAACTTTTGTCTGGCGAAACCAACGTCGTCCTTCAGGATCACCGCTGTAGATATAACTGCCAGCATCAGGCATCAGGTTACGTCCGCCGGCATAAAGTTCGAAAGTCCCGTTATCCGGCTGACAGTGACCTCCCCCGTCCGGTCCGCATTTTAGAATTAGACAGACAGCATCTTTGTCCCAGCCGCTTCGCATTGAATAAAAGCCGCTGTGCGGATATGCCCATGCTGTCGAATCAGGTCTGGTACCTCCCTTACCTTCAGTGGCAACATATAGGAAATCCTTACGGTTGAACATTTCCGACCATTCGGTCAGCCGCTTGTAATATTGTCCCGGTTTCCCGGCCCATGAGTCGCCGAACTGGGTTGAAGAACCATCAGGGAAACAAAGCTTCATAGGAACTTCACACATCTTTTCAATGGTTTTAAGATAACTGTCCGGAAATGCATCGGTTATTCCATTCATTTTGGCAAGCTCCACGGTACGCAGGAACCAGTTTATGCAACCCATGTGATAACCTGTTGCAAGTTCACGCTGATAACCATCGGGATAAACCTGGATATTTATTTCGGCATTCAATCGTCTGAAGGCTTCTTCCCGCCATTTGCCGGAATCTTTGAATTCGGGGAATGTTATCGCAATGAAAGCCAGACCTTCAGCTTCCATAAGACCCCAGTTACTTCCGCTCCGGTATTGTGTCATAAGAAAAGATGCATGATCATATAAACTGTTAAGAAAAGCAACCAGCACTTCAGCCGTAAAATGTGGTGAAGCAATGAAATTCTGATAAAGACCTGTCCAGCTATGCCCCCTGATACCGGCTTCAATTGACCTCCATGCATAAGCATGTTTTCCGTCATTGGGATTCTTCTTAGTCCAGTCAACCAGTTGAAGGCACCATTCCCCGGCATATCTTTCACCACCGGTGTGAAGGTATGTTTTTGCCATAGCATCCCAGAAATACATCCTGTTAAGTTGCCATACCCATTCATTATCGGGAACAGGACGCATACCCCAGTCAATATCATCACCACAGAAAACCGGCGGATATGCACTCTGTCCGGTAAAAATATGCTTCATGGCATTGTCTGCCATATTTATTTCATCCTCAGTGGCAGCTTTCCCTCGCATTTCTGATGCCAATAGTTTTCCGGCAGGATGCTTTACAGAGGTGCGTGACTTGAAATAATTTATCAGCTGAACCGCTGTTATTGATGGATTACCATAAGATCTCCTTACCGTTTCGAGCTCAGGCCTGTCAAGATCGAGCCGCGACATCAGCTTATATAGATCAACGGATCTGACCTTATTCTCCTGTAATCCATCTGCCTGGATCAGGTTTACGGTAACCATGAATAATATGATCAGCGACTTTAGCTTTTTCATCCCTTTTATTTTTAATTGACTACATGTCCACCTGAAATCAGAATCCCATGTAAATTAATCAATACAACCTTAGCTTTAAACTTTCTGCCAATTAAGCCCTTTAGTTACCCCTTTGTGCTCTTTGTGTAATCCTTTGTGCTCTTTGTGGTTAAACAACAATGCTTACTTAACCACAAAGGACACGAAGTTCACACAAAGGGACACAAAGGGACACAAAGGGTTAAGAGCATTGGATAATATGTTACTTACCGAAAAAGCTTTCCAGCCAGAAATTATATTCTTCATTTCTGAGATGAAGGCGTTTCTGACCTCCCCATCCATGCCTTCCGTTGGGATAAAGCATGAACCTGAAAACCTTACCCTCATCCTGCAATTTTGAGATAAGATAAATTGTATTCTGCATATGAACATTATCGTCCATATCACCATGAGTCATATAAAGTTTCCCATTGTATTTCTGGGCCCAGGTAAGAGCTGAACCCTGCCTGTATCCTTCAGGATTATCCTGAGGAGTATCCATAAACCTTTCAGTATATATATTATCATATAAGCGGTAATCGGTCACTGATGATCCTGCAAAACCATGGGTCCAGTAATCTGCTCCTTTTGTAAGGGCGAGACAGGTCATATACCCGCCGTAAGAGCTTCCGGTGATCCCCATTCTTTCCGGATCGACAAAAGATTTTGTCCGCAACCATTTTACAGCATCCGCATAATCAAGTATCTCCCATTCACCGAGTGAACGGTGGAGATAATCCAGCCCTTTCTTACCAAACTGACCCGATCCCCTGTGGTCGACAGTAAATGTAATTATTCCGTTCATTGAATACCATGATGCATTATTTCCCGGCCATCTGTTGTTTACATTCTTTGAATCGGGGCCTCCATATATTGTAAAAACAACCGGATATTTCTTTGAAGGATCAAAACCCAAAGGATAAGTGATTATAGCCGGCATGCTGAACAATCCGTCAGAAGTAGGGATCTTTACCATCTCTGCCCTTGTATTGATGGCCGGATCGTAAACAGGTTTATCAAACCTGTGTACCTCTCTAATTAATTTTGCCTTTCTGTCATATGCAATAATTGAACCCGGATCAGAAATGCTGTTCCAGGTATCAATATAATAACTTCCTTTTGGTGAAATACTTATCTTATGAGTGCCCTCCCCTGCAGTAAGCCTGATAAGGTTTTTTCCGTCAAGGCCGACCCGCCATGCATGGTTCTCGGTTGATTCATTACCGGTAGCCGTAAAATATACTGTTTCCTGATCTTCATCAACACGTATTATTGAATTAACCCTGAAGCTGAAGTCTGTAAGCTGTGCTGTCAGTCTGCCATCCCATCCATAGTAATACAGATTTTCCCAGTCATTTCTGTAACTCCTTATTATGAAACCTGATCCGTTTTTCATAACATAAATATCCTCCCTGAACTCAACCCATGTTCTTCTCGATTCATTATAGATCTGCTGAAAATCACCTGTACCCGGATCGGCAAGGATTATCTTAAGATCATTCTGATCGCGGTTGACCACCTGAATCGCAAGCTTTTTACTGTCGGGTGTCCAGAACGGCCATGCAATATACTGATCCACTGAATAATCTGTTTTAACCCATACTGTATTTGCAGTTGCTATGTCTGCAATCCCCATTTTCACTTTGGGATTGGGATCTCCCGCTTTCGGATAAGGTACCTGCTCCAGGGTACCATGAATTCCATCAGGTTCATCAAGCCTGTTAAGGGTAAACAGAGGGACATCACTTTCATCAGTTCTCAGATATGCTATCTTTGATCCGTCGGGCGACCACCAGAATGCTGCATAACGGCTTGCCCTGCCAAGTATCTCTTCCATATATACCCATGAAGCATATCCGTTATATATACGGTCCGATGCATCGCCTGTAAGCCTTATTTCCCTGAAATTAATGAGGTCATATACATAGAGGTCCTTATTGCGGGTAAAAGCTATTTTTGTTCCGTCATCACAATATCTGACATTCACTTCTGCGTCTTTGTTAAAGGTAATCTGCCTGAACTCCTTATCGCCCTTCCTGAAATAAAAAAGGTCATTATCCCTGATCCTTATCATTGTCAGATTATCAGGACTTACGACATCATCATAAGTAAGTTGTGTTCCTGAAGGAAGTGATTTTTCAAAAAGCTCACGATCGGTTTCGGGAGGTGTAAACACAGTTCCTTTTCCTTTTCTTATATCAACACTCCGGATAACAATTTTTTCATCGGCATCAATCATCCTGATAAGGTAATGGGAGTCATCAGCCCATCCGGTAACAGCCACCTGATAAGGTTCCCGCACCGGCATTTGCGCAGAAAGGTGATTTAGAGAGACAAAAAAAAGAATCTGAATAAGAATTATTTTTGCAGTCAGAATATTTTTGTTCATACTTAAAGTTTTATATGATTAATGTTTTGCATATCCCGGTGGTAAAAATAAAAATTAAGCGGAGGTGTTTAACATACTGATGAGTTTTTTAAACACAATATTTTCAATTAATTTCGATGCACATTAAAACCTTATCCTGATGACCCGTTTAGTTTTATTCTTATCAATATTCATATTCCTGGTTTCGTGCTCTGATGATAATGCTGATTACAGGAGAGCAGTAAAAAATATAAGTGTCCGGGAAATTGAACGTCATGTTGGTGAGCTCGGAAGCGACAGTTTTATGGGAAGAAAACCATTTACAGAAGGTGAAAGGATAACAATCGGATACCTTGCAGATCAGCTCAGGGAAATAGGTTTTGAACCTGCATTCGGTGACAGCTATTTCCAGAAAGTGCCGATGGTTGAGATAAGAACATATACCGATGAAATCGTATTAAAAAACTCCTCAAAAATCATTTTCAGATTCCGGACACCTGATGAAGCAGCAATCGTTAGTCCGCTTGAAACAAGTCAGGTGGATCTGGAAGATCTGCCCCTGGTATTTGCAGGTTTCGGCATTATTGCCCCTGAATACGGGTGGAACGACTATGATGGTCTCGATATAAAGGGTAAGATCGCGGTAGTCCTGATAAATGATCCGGGATTATATACCGGTGATACTGCACTGTTCAGAGGCAGGGAGATGACATATTACGGAAGATGGACTTATAAATATGAAGAAGCTGCACGCCAGGGTGCCGCCGGAATAATGATAATACATGAGACAGAAGGAGCCGGATATGAATATACGATTCCCCGTAAGAGTTCGATATCGCCCAGGCTTTATATCCGTGATTACAGCAAGAATAATCCTGTATGCAGCATTACAGGATGGTTTTCTTCTGAATCTGCTGATCGTCTTCTGGAACACTGTGGCCTTAAAACTGACAGCCTTAGAATGGAAGCCTGCAGAAAGGGATTCAGAGGATTTCCGTTAAATATTTATGGCTCTGTCAACTGCCGGAATGAACTTAATTACGATGAATCATCTAATGTTGCAGGAATACTGAAAGGGTCAGAAAAACCTGAGGAATGCATAATTTATACAGGTCACTGGGATCATTTCGGTATTGGTGAAAAAGAGAAGGGTGATTCAATTTACAATGGTGCTGTGGATAATGGAACGACCATGGCATGGGAACTGTCGATCGGAAAAGCCTTTTCATCACTCAGGAAAAAGCCTGAAAGAAGTATAATCCTTCTCTTTCCGACCGCAGAAGAACAGGGACTGGTAGGATCTCAGTACTATACCGAACATCCTGTAATAACGATGGAAAATACTGTTGCCTGCCTGAATAATGATCTGATGCTCCCTGTTGGAAGAATGAAAGATGTAATGATAACCGGATTCGGTCAGTCGGAACTGGATGATTATACAGCAAGAGCTGCTGCCATGCAGGACAGATATATTGCAAAAGATCCGAATTCTCATACCGGAATGTATTTCCGCTCAGACCATTATTCATTTGCCGCCAGAGGTGTGCCCTCACTTTATGCAAGAGGAAACGTGGAAAGCAGAAAATATGGGAAAGTATGGGCAGCCGAACAGGAACAGGATTATATCAGGAACAGGTATCACAGACCTTCTGATAATTATGAACCTGAAAAATGGGATCTTGAAGGAATTGCAGAAGATGCTGTCCTTGCATTCACTATCGGTTTTGAACTGGCAACATCTGATCATTTCCCCGAATGGAAGTCCGGTTCTGAATTCAGACATTTAAGAAAGAGGTAGCAACCTGTCGCTTTTATCTGTTTTTCAATAAATTATACAGCAGAAAACCAAGCCTGAAACCTGAATAGTTATTATTCCATATTTTTTATTGTTATTTTTTTCACATTGTTATTATTTTCACACTAAAATTATTATCTTTGTACCATCATTCAGGGACATATTTACAATACCAAATATTACAAAATGACTATCAGGGATATAGCTCACAAGATAAACGGACAGGTGGTCTGCTGTGAGGAGAAATTAAATAATGAGGTGGAATTCGCATTTTCTTCAGATCTTATGAGTGATGTATTAAAAGTTGAGAAAGAAAATATTCTCCTGATAACCGGATTGGTAAACCTTCAGACTATCAGAACCTCAGAGATGTCAGAAATTAATTGTATCGTATTTGCAAGGAATAAAAAGGTCAACAGTGACATTATTTCGCTTGCGAGGGAAAACAATATGGTTCTTATTCAGAGTCCGTTCTCGGTTTTCAGGATCTCGGGAGAATTATATAATGCGGGAATCAAACCGCTTTTTTAAAGAATGCAGTATAAGTACAAAATAGCCGGCGGGGATTTTTCAAATGCTGGAACAGTTGCAAGTTCAGTCAAGAAGATATTGCGTCAGCTGAATATAGACCATTCAGTCTCCAAACGGATAGTTATTGCACTGTATGAGGCAGAGGTCAATGTTGTAGCGCATGCCAGTTCGGGTATAATAGATGTCTGGATTGACAATGAAAAGATAAGGATCTTAATAACTGATGAAGGACCCGGGATTCCGGACATTGAAAAAGCGATGGAGGAAGGTTTTTCAACAGCTTCGCCGCAGGTCAGGGAAATGGGATTTGGAGCAGGAATGGGATTATCAAACATGAAGAAAAACAGCGATATATTGAACATAACAAGTGAACCCGGAAAAGGTACTGTAGTGGAATTGATTGATTTTCTGAAATCAAATGGCTGACAACAGGCAAAATACAGAGTTCCATCATGCTCTCAGGGTTGATGATGAATTGTGTACCGGATGTACACACTGTATCACTGTGTGTCCGACCCGGGCAATACGTATCAGAAGCGGAAAGGCAAGGATCATTGGCAATAAATGTGTCGACTGCGGGGAATGTTACAAAGTCTGTCCTGTTTCCGCGATCAAAGTGGAACAGGATGACCTGGAACTGATATTCAAATATCCGGTCAGGGTAATTCTCATCCCGTCCATTCTTATCGGACAGTTTTCCCATAAGATAAAAATTTCCTCAATCTACAGTGCCTTGAAAGAGATCGGTTTTACTCATGTATACCAGGTTGAGAATACCGTCGACATGGTCCTTGATGCCTGCAATGAATACAGGCTTACCAATGACAACCGTCCTCTTATCTCATCATTCTGCCCCGCTATTGTCCGGCTGATACAGGTCAGGTTCCCGTCACTCGTTGACAACATAATAAAAGTAAATCCTCCCATTGACATGTCGGCTTTATATTATTTCGAAAAGCTTAAATCATCAGGGATCAATGAAAAAGATATCGGATTATTCTATGCTACCCCCTGTGCAGCCAAGATCGCTGCAATAAAAAGCCCTGTCGGAGACATGGAATCTGTGGTCACGGGAGTTATCAATATAAACTTCCTGTACAACAAAATAAATATGTACCTGCAGAAAACTGCACATATTCCCGATTTACCAGTTACTGACGATCTTCTTAATTCGAGAGGCATCCTATGGAGCCTTACACGGGGAGAAGCGATGCATTCGAAAAAAAGAGCTCTTGCCGTAGACGGAATAAAGAATGTTACGGAAATACTCGAGGATGTTGAGAATGATAAACCTGGCAATGTCGATTTTCTTGAGCTGAGAGCATGTGATGAAAGTTGTGCGGGAGGTATACTGATGACCGGAAACAGGTTCCTTACTGTAGAAAGGCTCAGGAAACTTGCAGCTGATCATTCGGCCAGAGAGCAGCAAAATGAAGAAAAACAGCTTGATGGTTTTATAAATCTTAAGGAACACAGCTATCTTGGCAATATAGAGCCGAGAAGTATTGACATGCTGGACGAGAACATGTCACTGGCCATGAAAAAGATGGAAAGAAAAAGACGTATTATGTGTTTTCTTCCCGGCTTCGACTGCGGCGGATGCGGTGCCCCAGACTGCCAGACCCTGGCTGAAGATATTGTCCAGGGACGGGCTCAGATCTCTCATTGTGTTTTCATCCGGCAGCAAATGGTAAGGCAGAAATTACTCAGCAATGAAAAAGCATATAAAATTACCGAAAGTATCTGGGGCTCTGAAAGACTGGAAAAAAACTGTAATAAAATAGGTGCAGAAGATGAAAATTACTGATATTGTTGAAACACTGGATCTGAAAGTTGTCTCAGGAGAGGGAGGTATAACGAATGATATTACCGGAGGATATGTTTCCGATCTCCTGAGCGATGTTATCGGAAATGCAGGAGAAGGATCTGTCTGGATCACTCTGCAGACACACCAAAATATCCTTGCCGTGGCTTCACTCAAGGACCTCTCGGCCATTATAATTGTAAAAGGAGGCATGCCTGAAGCGGAGACAATCAGAAAAAGCAATGAGGAAAATATCCCTGTCCTTTCAACAGAGAAAGATACATTTACCATTACAGGACAGCTATACGATCTGATAAATAAAGAATGAAAAACTACCGGGCTGATCTGCATATTCATACAATACTCTCTCCCTGCGGAGATCTGAGTATGAGCCCGGCTAATATAATATCAATGGCTGCCAGAAAACAAATTGATATTATAGGAATAACTGATCATAACAGTACCAGGCAGTGCGAGCTGGTTAATAAACTGGGAACGGAAAAGGGAATATTTGTGATGCAGGGAGCTGAAGTTACAACCAGGGAAGAGGTTCATTGTCTTGCGTTCTTTGAAAATACTGATACACTGAAAATTTTCCAGGAATATCTTGATGCCAACATACCTTCAGTACAAAATGATCCCTGGATATTCGGAGATCAGATTGTTGTTGATGAGGATGAAAACATTGTCTATTCGGAAGAGAGGCTACTTTCGAATGCCACGAAAATTTCTCTTGAGAAGCTTCAATCCTTTGTATATGAACATAATGGGATATTCATTCCTGCACATATCGACCGGTTCAGGAACAGCCTTTACAGCCAGCTTGGATTTCTTCCGGGGAATCTGAAAGCCGATGCTCTTGAAATATCACGAAGAAGTTCTCCTGCTGAATTCGCAAAAAAACATCCTGAAATAAATGCATTCCGGCTGATCACAAATTCTGACTCACACTATCCGGAGCATATTGGGATTGTCTTCAACACCCTTTTTATAAAAGAAGCCTCTTTTAAGGAAATAAAAATGGCATTTGAAGGTATTGAAGGAAGAAGAATAATTTCACCATGGTGACACTGGCACTTAATATTCTTGATATTGCCCAGAACTCTATAAGGGCACAGGCCTCGGAGATCTCTATCGGCATCAGGGAGTCGGGAGCAGAAGACCTGTTTGAGATCATAATTACGGATAACGGTACAGGCATAGCTCCAGTGATACTTGACAGGGTCACCGATCCCTTTGTCACCACACGGACTACCAGAAAAACAGGGCTTGGATTGCCTTTGTTAAAATTCCAGGCAAACCTCACGGGAGGTGAAATGACAATTGATTCCGGAGAAGGAAGAGGAACCATTGTCAGGGCCACTTTCTCCCTTTCTCATATCGACAGGCAACCGCTTGGAGACATTGCAGGAGTAATGACAATTCTCATGACTGCCAATCCGGAAATTCATTTTCTTTACGGCCACCGTACGGAATCGGGTGAATACAGGCTTTCTTCAAGAGAAATAATGGATTTTCTGGGCATTGCTGATTTCAGCGACAGCATATTGCTGGCAGATATTAAGGAAATGATCAATCAGAATCTGAAGGATATCGGTGTAAATGATTTTAAACAAAATTAAAATGATACTTAACTTAATGAACATCATATTTTGAATAAATTTAAGCAAAATATCTGTTCTGAATTAATTAACTGAAATAAACTAAATAGTAAAAGCATGTCACAAATCAAGTCACTTGCGGATCTCAAAAAGAAGCGCGAGGAAATCAAGGCAGGGCTGGACGTAAGAGTTAAAGGGATTGATTCCGAAAACTACGTTCAGATTAAAGTAGCCATGGCTACGTGCGGTATTGCTTCAGGAGCGAAATCCATCATGGAGTTTTTTATTGAACAGCTGGACAGGAGGAACATACCAGGAGTTGTTACCCAAACCGGATGTATGGGATACTGCTATGCTGAGCCTACCGTAGAAGTAAAACGCCCGGGGAGTGATCCGGTAGTATTCGGCTATGTTGATTTAAAGAGAGCCGATCAGATCATCGAGAAGTATATTAAGGAAGGTGAACTTATCGATGGCATCATCCCTGTCAATTATGATACAATAGATTCAAAAGAATAGGAGGACCGGACATGTCAAAATACAACATGCATATTCTCGTTTGCGGAGGTACGGGATGTCGTGCTTCCGAAAGCGATGCTATCGTAGTCAATTTACGGGATGAACTTGAGGCAAAGGGTCTGATTGACAAGGTACAGGTGATCCTTACAGGATGTTTTGGTTTCTGTGAAAAAGGTCCTATAGTGAAGATAATGCCCGACAATACATTTTATGTACAGGTAAAACCCGAAGATGCCCAGACAATTGTTGAAGAACACATTATCAAAGGCAGAAAAGTGACCCGTCTTCTGTTCAGGGATCCGGATTCAAACGAACCTGTAGGAGACTCCAAACACATGGGATTCTTCAAAAAACAGCTCAGGATCGTCCTGAGGAACTGTGGATTCATCAATCCCGAAAATATTGATGAATATATTGCCAGGGATGGTTATATGGCACTCGGGAAAGCTCTTACTGAAATGAAGCCGCAGGACGTCATTAAAGTAATAAAGGATTCCGGTCAGAGAGGCCGCGGAGGAGCAGGCTTTCCAACAGGGCTTAAATGGGAAATAGCTTCGAAAAATCAGTCTGATGAGAAATATGTGGTATGTAATGCTGATGAAGGTGACCCCGGCGCATTCATGGACCGCTCGGTACTCGAAGGTGATCCGCATTCAGTACTTGAGGCAATGGCAATATGCGCTTACAGTATAGGTGCATCAAAAGGCCTTATTTACATCAGGGCTGAATATCCGCTGGCAATTCAAAGACTTAAAATTGCCCTTGAACAGGCAAGGGAATACGGACTTCTCGGAAAGAATATATTGGGTAGCGGTTTCGATTTTGATATATCGCTGCGTTACGGTGCAGGAGCATTTGTCTGCGGTGAGGAAACAGCTCTTATACATTCGATGGAAGGATTACGCGGAGAGCCCACGATAAAACCTCCTTTCCCTGCTGAAGCCGGTTTCCGTGGCAAACCTACCAATGTCAACAACGTGGAAACCTTCGCTGCAATACCTGCAATAATCCTTAAAGGTTCCGAATGGTACAGCAGTATCGGAACAGAAAAATCAAAAGGAACAAAGGTATTTGCACTTGCAGGAAAAATAAATAATGTGGGACTTATTGAAGTCCCGATGGGAACCACTCTCCGGGAAGTGATTTTTGAGATTGGAGGCGGAATAAGAAACGGCAAGAAATTCAAAGCCGTTCAGACAGGAGGCCCTTCCGGCGGATGTCTTACCGAAAAGCATCTCGATCTGCCTATCGATTTTGATAATCTTGTTTCAGCCGGATCTATGATGGGATCAGGCGGAATGATAGTGATGGATGAAGATGACTGTATGGTTTCCGTGGCTAAATTCTATCTTGAATTCACTGTTGAAGAATCATGCGGAAAATGTTCACCATGCCGTATCGGCAACAAACGTCTTCATGAATTACTTAACCAGATAACTGACGGTAAAGGAAAAATGGAAGATCTCGACAGGCTCAGGAACATGAGTATTGTCATAAAGGATACAGCTCTGTGCGGACTTGGTCAGACATCACCGAATCCTGTTCTGTCGACACTCGATAATTTCATGGATGAATATGTTGCACATGTCATGGATAAAAAATGTCCTGCAGGAAAGTGTAAAAACCTGATGGAGTATTTCATCATTGCAGAGAACTGTGTGGGATGCACCGCCTGTGCACGTGTATGCCCGGTAAATGCAATAACCGGTCAGAGAAAGGAAGTTCATCAGATCAATCCTGCAATTTGTATAAAATGCGGAGCCTGCAAGGAGAAATGTAAATTCGATGCAATAATTATCAGATAAAGGTTGAATTAATGGAAACAATAAAGCTTACAATAGATAATAAAGAGGTTGAGGTTGAAAAAGGTACTACAATCTTAAAAGCAGCTAAACAGCTTGGTATAGATATCCCTACATTATGCTATCTCCATCTGGAAGATCTCAATATTGAAAATAAACCGGGCGGTTGCCGTATCTGTGTGGTAGAGATACAGGGAAGAAGGAATCTTGCACCGGCATGCTCAACAAAATGTGACCAGGGAATGGTGATCAGAACTCATACAACGAGAGTACTAAATGCCAGACGAACCGTTATGGAATTCATCCTGTCTGATCATCCTAAAGATTGCCTTGTATGTTCAAAGTCGGGAAACTGCGAATTGCAGGATATGGCTCACAGGCTTGGAATACGGGAAATCCCCGGTGCGGAATATGCAGCAGTATCAACCTATAAACCTGACACATCACCATCGATCGTCAGAAATCTCGATAAATGTATAATGTGCAGAAGATGTGAGATGATGTGTAATGTAGTTCAGACCGTAGGAGCTCTCTCCGCCGTCAACAGGGGCTTTATGGCTGCAGTTGCACCGGCATTTGAACAGAACCTTGAACATTCAACCTGTACTTATTGCGGTCAGTGTGTAGCTGTCTGCCCAACCGGTGCATTAACCGAAGTGGATCACACTCCGGATGTACTTCGTGCTCTTGCCGATCCTTCAAAGACTGTTATAGTTCAGACGGCACCTGCAGTAAGGGCAGCACTTGGTGAAATGTTCGGAATGGAACCCGGAACACTTGTTACGGGAAAAATGGTAACTGCCCTAAGAGCACTTGGCTTTGATTATGTTTTTGATACAGATTTTGCAGCCGATCTTACCATTATGGAAGAGGGAACAGAACTTCTGGACAGGCTGACAAGACATCTTAACGGTGACAAGAGCGCCAGGCTTCCCATCCTTACATCATGCTGCCCCGGCTGGGTAAACTTCTTCGAGGAATATTTTCCCGATCTGAAGGATGTACCGTCAACTTCAAAATCACCGCAGCAGATGTTCGGTGCAATAGCTAAAACATATTTCGCAGATAAGATAAAGGTCAGCCGCAAAGATCTGGTCGTAGTCTCAATAATGCCCTGCCTTGCAAAGAAATATGAATGCCAGAGAAATGAATTCTCGACTGACGGGAACCAGGATGTCGATTTCTCAATATCAACAAGGGAACTTGCCACATTTATCAAACAGGCAAATATCGATCTGAACAACCTTGAAGATGGCGATTTTGACGCTCCTCTTGGCGAATCGACAGGAGCAGGTGTGATCTTTGGGGCAACCGGCGGTGTTATTGAAGCTGCCTGCCGTACCGCTTATGAAGTTTATACCGGTAAAAAACTGGATCGTATCGACTTTACCGAACTAAGAGGGCTGGAGGGAGTACGCTCTGCCACGATCGATTTCAACGGACTTCCCCTGAACATTGGTATAGCACACGGACTTGGCAATGCAAGAAAGCTTCTTGATGAAGTAAGATCAGGCAAATCTCAGTTCCATGCCATCGAAGTGATGGCATGCCCGGGCGGATGTATCGGAGGAGGCGGACAACCTCTTCACCATGGTAATTCCGAGATCATAAAAGCGAGGGCAGCTGCAATCTATAATGAAGACAGAAAGAAACCTCTCAGAAAATCACATGAGAATCCTTTCATCATAAAGCTTTATGAGGAGTTCCTTGGAAAACCCAACAGTGAAAAAGCCCACCATCTGCTTCATACCAGGTATTTTGACAAAAAGAAGAAAATTATAGTAAAACAATAATGATGTACTTATAAGACAGATTATTAAATTTAATGTTATGTCGAGTATAAAAATAGAATTGAGACAAGAAGATGTTACAAAAATAAAAGAGATTTGTAACTCATTCAATAAAGATCCTCAGGAACTGATAAATATACTTCACAGTACACAGGAACACTTTGGCTATCTTCCTGCTGAAGTTCAGGAAGTCATTTCAGCGGAAACAGGAGTGCCTGTCGCAAAAATATATGGAGTCGTTACCTTCTATTCATTTTTTACGATGACCCCGAAAGGAAAATACCCTATCAGTATCTGTATGGGAACCGCATGTTATGTCAGGGGCGCAGAAAAAGTGCTTGAAGAATTTAAAAAAGAGCTGGGATTACAGGTCGGCCAGACTTCAAAAGACGGGAAATTCTCCTTATCCAGCCTCAGATGCGTAGGAGCCTGCGGACTGGCACCGGTTGTTCTGATCGGAGATAAAACCTACGGAAGAGTTGCTCCCGATGACGTCAGAAATATACTGAAGGAATACGAATAAACGGACCGTTATTTTACGGCCTGATTGTTGCAATAAAAATCATGACAATATCTGTGTGATATTTTGTCATGATTTTTATCTTTTATTACCTACTGCAATGGACATAAGAAAGACCATACTGCAACATAAACAGGTCTGTACACTTATCTCTGAAAAGAAGATCAAACAGAGTCTTGACATTCTTGCAGATATGCTGAAAAACACTATCTCCGGCTATCTTCGTGATGAATATGACAATGTGGTAATGACATACAGGAACATGCTGGCATATACAATTGAAGGTATTAACGATCCGGAAAGGGAGAAAATATATATCAGGCTCATCCAGTCAATCCTTGAATTGTCTGACCGTATAAGGCAGGACATATTGTCACGTAACTCTGGCTGGAACACTTACTGGCTCAAGCAACAGACTGAAAAAGAACAGACACTTACCGGCAAAACCATTGTTGAAACAGTAGATGATCTTATTTTCAAATCGGAACTTGATGAATGGCTCAGACTGAGCAATGAAATAAATCCCGATCCCGATTCAGCCGTTTCAGTCAAACACAAACAACTGATAAAAAACATTTTCAACCATCTGTGGCTGACTGATTATTACGGAGAAGCTGAAGAAAGCCTTATCGATATCTTTCTCAATTCAGGTAAATTCAGATGGTTTGAGTCAAGTATTTTTACTACTGCAATAACCCTCAGTTCATTCAGGACCTGGCAGACAGAAAAACTGCTGAACCTGATAAAGATTTACAGGTCAGGACAGGAACAGGTAATAGAAAGAGCACTCTCGGGCCTGATCCTGAATCTGCACTATTATAACAGCAGGGTTATGCTCTATCCGGAATTAACAGAAGCTGTTTCGGAAATGGCATCCCTTCCCAGGCTGAAGGAACATTGCAGGCTGATAGTACTCCAGACCATAAGGTCGAGAGAAACAGAAAAGCTCAGCCGGAGGCTGCATGATGAAATATTGCCCAAGGTGGCAAGGCTTCGTCCCGGTATAGAGGAAAAGCTCGATCTGAATAATATACTTCCGAATGATAAAAATGAAGGCAAAAATCCCGACTGGTCAGCAATGTTCAGCGGAGCAGATGAGATTTTCAAGACAATGGAAGAGCTGACTAATCTGCAGATGGAAGGTGCGGATGTCTATATGTCGGCATTTGCCAATCTTAAAAATTTCGATTTCTTCAGGGATATACAAAACTGGTTCATGCCCTTCCATCCCGACCATGAAGTTGTTGAAGAGATCTTCAGAGACGAAATCCTTGGTCAGGGTACCAATGAACTGGCAGAAGCAATGTATCAGACTCCATTTATCTGTAATTCGGATAAATTTTCTCTTATTCTGAACCTTAAATACCTCCCTGCAAGTCAGAAAACAATGATGCTTAAGGTATTCAGGATGGAGCTTGAAGGCCTTCAGCAGCTGAATGATGAGGAATCCCCGACGGATCCTGACAAAAAGTTCCGGATCAATATAACACAGTATCTGCAGGATATATACAGGTTCTTTAAATTATCTCCTTACAGGAAAGAATTTGAGGATATTTTCACCGGAAAGCTGGATATATATAATTCGCACATCTTCAGTTTAACCTGTAATACTGATGAAGCGGAAGCCGGACTGGCTGATTATTTCTTCAGCAAGGATTTTTATGAAGATGCACTCACCCTGTATCTGAGGATAATAAAGAAGAAACCGGATGATGCACAGTTGTACGAAAAAACAGGATACTGTTATCAGGAGAATGGCGATTACGAAGAGGCTCTCAGCTATTATAAAAGAGCTGAGCTCATTGACAGAAAAGCATGGACAATCAAAAAAGCAGGTTTATGTCTCAGACGTCTGGGACAGTATGAAGAAGCACTGGAAAACTATATTCAGGCTGGTGATATGGAACCTGATAATCTTCACACAACAATGATGACCGGACATTGTTACCTTGATCTTAAACAATATGAAAATGCCCTGAAGTATTATTTCAGGGTTGAATACAAAGATCCGGGCAATCTCAGGATCCTGAGACCGATTGCTTACTGTTACCTGTCACTGGGTCGTTTTGCAGAATCCGAAAAATACTATGATCGTCTGTCGGCAGGAAGGCTCAATGCACATGACCTGATAAATATGGGGCATCTGGCCCTGTGCAGGGGAAAGAAAAAAGAGGCTGTTGAATATTACCGTCAGAGTATTATGACAGGAGAAATAACCAGGGAAAAATTCATTTCAATTTTCACTGAAGACCGTAACCAGCTTGTTTCCCTGGGTGTGAATGCCGGAGATCTTCCTATATTACTTGATTATCTGTTGTTTATCATCGGCTGACGCGGTTGAATCCTTCTTACTGTCATCAGGCCGTTCCGGGGGGTGGAAGGAACGATCCCCGGGAGGCGGCATCCTGTGCTCATTATAGAATTGTCTGCTACCACGTTCACCCGGCCTCATTTCCTGGCGACCCGTTGAATCATTTCTATGCTTTCTGAACTCTTTGATCATCTTCTCACGCCTCTCATCCATCTCTTTAAGCCTGGCAATCTGCTCTTTGGTAAGTTTTGCATCTATCTCTTTCCTGAAAGCTTTCATGTTAGAATCCGCTTCTTTTCTGAAATTTTCCTGAAGCTCACTGTTCTTTTTGCTGAATTTATCAAGGATCTTATCGATCTCCGTTTTCTGTTTTTCATCAGGTTCAATAATCTTGTAGAAGCCTTCCCTGAATTTCTCTTCATAAAAATAGAATCGTACCGGTTTAAGCCTGTTGAACCTGAGTTGAGCCGAGGTTAGCATACCAAGGACAAATCCTATGATCAGTGTAAGAATAACAAGAATTACTGGCTTTGCTTTCATAACATTAATATTAATTACCGGTAAGCAGGTATACAATACTTTCATCACAGGTTTCACTGATACCAAGGAAAGAATTCAGGGATAATGAACCCTCCATCAGGAATATTGATATTAAAAGCAGTACAATGGCAGCCACTCCGGTAAAGGCAACCCTGTAGAAAACCGAACTGAGGCTTCTCATAAAATCCACCTCAGGCAATATCACCCTGGTGGTACGGAATATTCTTTCCGTTACTTTGTCGGTGAAATCTTCTTTAAAATCATATGATAAACCGGCATTTTCCAGCTGCCTGGCAATATCACCTGCATCAGCCCCGGAATCGAGAGAACTGATTATCAGCTTTTTAATTTCCGGACATTTCATAATAACTATAATTTCTTAATTATTTCTTTTAATTGTTCCTGCGCTCTGGCAAGTCTTGAAAGAACCGTTCCTAATGGTAATTCAAGTATATCTGCCGTTTCTTTTGTTGAATATCCCTGTAACATTCTCATTGCCACCACGACCCTGAATTTCGGATCGAGTTTCATCAGGGCCTTGTTTACAATTTCTTTTGCTTCCCGTTTTTCCTCATAAGCTTCGTCTGCCACATCCACTTCGTACATTTCGTCATTTCCCTTCTGTGTAAACATCGAAAAGAATCGTTTTCTTCTTTTTATTTCATTCAGGGTAAGGTTAACTGCTATCTTCTGTATATAGGTCCCCAGTTTTGATTCTCCCCTGAATTCGGGCAGTGAATAATAAAGCTTTACAAATACTTCCTGACCGATATCTTCAGCAAAAACAGTATCACCGAGCATTCCCTTAACCGTACGGGCAACCATTTTCCGGTACCTGTTCACTATCTCTCCAAATGCAAGCCTGTCGCCTTCAAGTGAAGCATTTACAAGTTCCGTCTCGTCAGCTTTGCTGTACGATCCTTTCATGGTTATCCGTCTAATAGACAATATTAAAGGAAATAATATTCCCGATTGTTAATTTTTATTAACATAAATGTAATCCGCAGGACTATCTTTTAACACTAATGTCTGAATACTGGTATACGGGTTCATCAGATTCCAGTATAACTTCATAGTCTTTTGAAAACCTTACCCTGTACAGTCTATAGTTCTCGAATCCGTCATTCATGCTTTCCCTTCTGAAATCAAATTCTGTCTGCAAAAGATCCGGATTATGTATTTCGGGATGGGACAGGAAATCCCTGCCATGTATTGCAAGACCGCTGAGGAAATAATAGGTAATGTCATAGCCGATCCATGCATAGCTCATTTCTGATGGTTCTATGAGGAATTTCTGCCTGAAATCGGAAGCGAACTGAATAATATCTTCTGCCTTATAATTTATCCAGTATGGTGAAAAGACCATTATATCAAGTTCAAAAATGAATTTTGGGTCAAGATTTTCGAGTCCCCTGAGTGAAGGGTATCCGTACACCCTTACCGGGAATTTCTTTGAAAGGGAGTGTATCTCCTGTAGAGTTTCGCTAACCAAGATCGGAAGAGCACACGTCTGAACTCCAGTCACGAGATTCCATC
>CAYQZL010000086.1:0-18577 GCA_964421975.1 uncultured Rikenellaceae bacterium | reverse complement strand
GAAACATTTGATGAAAATAATGAAAAAATATTCAACAATATCGCTATAGATTCACGCAATACAATAGTAATAATAAGTGGCAGAAGCCGCGATTTCATTTATAACCATTTTAGAAATTACAATGCCATCCTGGTCGCCGAACACGGATATTTCGTAAAATACCCCGGTTATGAATGGATCAGTGAAATTGAAATCAACCTGTCCTGGAAAGAAAAAATTCTGCCTGTTTTAAATGACTATGTCAACAGGTGCACCGGATCTATGATAGAAGACAAATACGCTTCACTGGTATGGCATTATGATAATGCTGATGAGGAGATTGCATTGCTTAGAATCAATGAGCTTAAAGATGATCTGACCGAAATCCTGAAAAATGAACCAAAACTACATGTTCTGGATGGAGATAAACTATTGGAGATTAAAAGCATATTATATGATAAAGGAACTATAGCTTCCCGGATAATCGAGAAAAAGAATTATGATTTTATTTTCGCTATCGGCGATGACAGCACAGACGAAGATCTTTTTAAGGTAATCCCCGAAGCAGGCTTTACAATAAAAATCGGTAGCGAACCAAGCAATGCCAGATTTAATCTGAAAAATCGATCACAGATTGTTGAAGTGCTGTCACTGTTCAATAATTCAAAATAGAATAAGATCTAATTCACTATTCTTTATTAATCCCGGTCATTAAACAAAGCTTTTGGTAACTATAATCAATAAAGAAATATTATTTAATGCATAATCAACGAATCCTGTTCACCGGATAACGCTACCTAATATTCAATACTGTATTCATCTTTTGGTAATATATCCTGTTTCGTGAAAATATTCCCGATCACCATAAACAGGATAGTCAGTAGTATTACCAAAGTTACTACTTCCTCGTTTATATGAGTTATCCTTGATGCAGCCGGTATTTTAAGAAAAAGCAGAATTGTAACAAGTCCGCGTGGCGAAAAAAATAAATAAGGAAAAGCCGGGATCCTGAGGAAAAGTTTAAGAAAAATTATTCGCAGAAAATAAATTCCTGCTATAATCAGGCAGGCAGTTATTACATTTCCCAGGTCAAAAAGGCCATCTATACTGGAGTAATAACCGAACATAATAAAGAAAAAAGACCTGACAACAAAGGTAAATTCATTCATTACTCTTTTGAATGATTTAAGATCATTTCTGAAGATACTGAAATTTACAAATTTATTGATCCGGGTATTTTCAACAAGGTTATTATTAGCCAGTACAATTCCAAATGCCATAACAAGCAGGAGAGCCGGAAGGTGTACAAGTTCAGCAAGTACATATACCAGTATAAGTGCAGTTAAAATTATAATATAGTTAATATGGTAGTTTATTTTATGAAGAAATAGAGCAAGAACTGAACTGATGATCAAGGCTAAAATGAGTGTCACAATGCCATTAAAAGTAAAGCTTAATAATCCATAACCTATGGAACCGCTGTACATTATAATAAAGTCAAAGAATAGTATACCGATTATATCTGACAGGGAACTTTCATAAACTATGAATTCCTTTTGATCATTACTAAGATTGTAAGTCGAAGATATCGCCACGGCACTGCTGATAATCCCGAAAGGTACAGCATTAAGAATTGAATCTGCTATATCATAATCCAGGAACCGTACCAGGATAAAAGTCATTAAAGCCACAAAAAATGCAAATAGAAAAAGAGCAGCAGAAGCTGATTTAACAATCAGACCAAATTTATGATCACTCAGTTTTAAATCCATACTGGCTTCCATTATAATAAGAACCAGTCCTACTGTACCTACAACAGGAAGCAAGGGTTCCATATCGGGCAAACTGAATCCCGTTGTCCTGACAAGGATCTGAATACCAATACCCAGACCTATCAGCAAAAAAATTCCCGGTATTTTTGTATACCTTGACGTAATATCAAACAGATAAGCCAACAGGATCAACAGACACAGGACAAGGATTATATATTCAGTCATAAAGTTGCTGAAGTTTATATAAAATTCGTTTATAAAACTTTTCGATAAAATTAGTATATTGTAAAATGTTTTAGCTCCGGATTAGAAATTAATTAATATAATTATGTTATCAAAAATCAAAAAAATCCTGATTGCAACTGATTTTTCGGAGTCGTCTGAAAATGCATTAAGAGTTGGCATATCTGTAGCCGGAAGACATAAAGCCGATATAATTTTGTTGCATGTCATTGACAGGTTTGCCAACATTCAACCCTCAGAGGTATTTCTGCCTGAAATGAAGCTGCTGCCGGATATAAATTACATGGTCGATTACAGATTGCGGGAATTTTCTGAAAGCCTTACAAAGAGGACTGGTATAAAAATAAAAAGCGTTGTGCTGGATGGACAACCCTTCGAACAGATATGCAGACTGTCATTTGAAGAAAAAACAAGCCTGATAGTGATAGGAACTCATGGAATATCTGGACTACGAGGGTTATTTATGGGCTCGGAGGCATACAGGATAGTTAAAAATGCTCAATGTCCGGTTTTGACAATCCCAGGCAAATGGAACAATAATGATTTTAAAAAGGTGCTTTTCCCGATAAGACTTATTCCTGGTGCAACGGAGAAGTATTTTTATGCAAGACCCATTTTAGAAAAGAACAATTCTGAATTGTTCCTCCTGGGTCTTACCGATATGAAAGATAACAGGGACACCAAAGACCTCATTAGTATTGTGGAAACTCTAAAGCATCAATTAAAAAATGACAATATTAAATTCCAGACAAGCTATTGCCCCGGGGAAGATTATCCCGAAGAAGTGATCAAGGTTACCAGGGAGATGGATATTGATTTAATTATCTTAACTGCCAATATAGACCCTGACTGGAAGACTTTCTTTATAGGCCCGTTTGTACAACAGGTACTCAACCATGCACCCGTCCCTGTACTTAGTATCAAACCATCCGGTGCAAATACTGAACAGCAACAATCTGACAAACTTATTGAAAAATGGGGAAAATCAGTCAATACTCCCATTGCAGGGGAAAATAAAGATAACCCTGATCTGAACAATTGAATTGTACAGGTAATTAAAAATTAACAGTCCAGAATCTTTCAAGATAATGTTCCGGATACGAAAAATCATTAATCCCAACCTGGAAGGTAACAGACCGGTAATACAACGGATCAAAGAGATTATCAGCATCCAGTTCCCGGCACTTTCTGTAAAACAGATAGAACATGTCTCTGAACAGATGATCAATCCGGTTGAGACAGGTTATCAGACATCAGTGGTTATTGCCGAGGACTTCAGGGGAAATATCCGAGGTTTTGCCATTCTCATCTATATGTCGGACCTTAAGTTTTGTTATCTGGATTTCCTGGCTGTGACTCCCGGCAAACCAACTTCCGGTGTGGGAGGATCACTATATGAAAGGGTACGGGAAGAAGCTGCCTCACTCAATACAATTGGTTTATTCTTTGAATGTCTTCCGGATGATCCTTTTCTTTGCAGGGACGAATCCATTATAGAACAAAACAGAAAAAGACTTGCATTCTATGAAAGATACGGTGCTGTACCAATAATCAATACAAGTTATGAAGTACCCGTAAAAGAAGGTGATGAATGTGCCCCTTACCTGGTATATGATGATCTGGGAACCAAAAGACCACTGAGGGCATTTGAACTGAAAAAGATATATAACGCTATTCTCCGTCGCAAATATTCTGAATATTGCCCTGAGGATTATATAAGACTGGTTACAGACAGTGTAAAGGAGGATCCTGTAAGACTCAGACCTCCCTGTTATAGTAAAACAACTGATCATGAAAAAAGGCTGAATAAAAACAGCAAAACAAAAATAAAGCTGTTTGTAAATGCAAAACACGAGATCCATCATATAAAGGAAATAGGGTATGTGGAATCACCGGTCCGTGTAAAAAGTATACTGAAAGAGATTAACGGACTGGACATTACCACTGAAGGAAAGATAAAAGAGTTTCCTGACCGTTATATTTATGAAATTCATGACAGAGGATATGTGAAATATTTCAGGACAGTCTGTTCAGGTCTGCCTCCCGGAAAATCAGTTTACCCTTATGTCTTTCCCATCCGGAATGCCACCAGACCGCCGAAAATACTGTCGGTGAGGGCCGGTTATTATTGTATCGATACGTTTACACCATTGAATATGAATGCCTATCTGGCTGCCAGATGGGGAGTTAACTGTTCACTTTCCGGAGCAGATTCCATACTCGAAGGGAACAGGATCGCTTATGTACTCACACGTCCTCCCGGCCATCATGCAGAACGGATGGTATTCGGAGGTTTCTGCTATTTTAACAATTTGGCAATTGCGGCCAGTTATCTGAGCAAATATGGCACTGTTGCAATCCTGGACCTCGATTATCATCACGGTAACGGGCAACAACAGATATTCTATGAAAGAAATGATGTCCTGACCATATCAATACATGGACATCCGTCTTTCGCATATCCTTATTTCTCAGGTTTTCAGAATGAAAGGGGAAACGGTGCCGGATTCGGATATAACTTCAATTTCCCTTTAAAAGAAGAAGTTAACGGAAATGAATACCGTGTGATCCTCGAAAAAACACTGAATATCATCAGAAAGTTCAAACCGGAGTTCCTTATAATCGCTCTTGGACTGGACACCGGAAAAGGAGATCCGACCGGAACATGGACATTATCGGGTAAAGACTTCAATCTGAACGGGAAAATGACAGCAAATCTCAGATTACCAACACTTATCATACAGGAAGGTGGATACAGGAACAGGTTCCTCGGCATCAATGCAAGTCATTTTTTGAAAGGATTTTATGATGAATATGCTGAACACCATCCAAAATGATATTAATATTTTTTAAGGTAATTTTACGTAGTTTTATCGATTTTAACCGATATCATAATCTGAATAAACCATGCAGGAAACAATAGAAAAATGGACTGATGCAATTTTCCCCTGGCTCCTTGATCATGGAATAAAAATAATTGTGATTGCTGTAGGAGCCTGGGTGCTTTACAAGATTATATCCAGAATAGTGATCCGGACAATAAGACTGGCAGTTATCCCCGATGAAAGTATGTCGGAAGATGCTGAGAAAAAACGTGAAGATACCCTGATAAGGATCTTCAATGGTGCAATACGTGTTGTACTGATCGTACTGGCAATATTGATGATATTACAGGAAGCCGGTCTGAAAATCGGTCCCATTCTGGCAGGAGCGGGTATTGCAGGTATAGCTGTCGGTTTTGGCGGGCAGTATCTTATCAAGGATGTCATAACTGGTTTATTTATTATCCTTGAAAATCAATACCGCATCGGAGATATCGTGAACATAGACGGGACATCGGGAACAGTTCAGGATATAAGTCTGAGAAAGACTACTTTAAGAGATATCAACGGAACAGTTCATCACATAACTCACGGATCAATAGTACTGGCTTCCAACCTGTCAAAGGATTTTGCCCGTGTAAATCTGGACATAGGTGTTGCATATGACACAAACCTTGAAAGGCTTATTGAAATAGTAAACAGGACGGGTGAAGAACTGGCTTCAGATCCCGGATTCAGTGAATTTATTATTGCTCCACCCAAATTTCTCAGAGTAAATGATTTTGCCGATTCAGCCATTATGATAAAAATTCTTGGTGAGACCAAGCCTTTAAAGCAATGGGAAATAGCTGGAGAATACCGTAAACGGCTTAAAATTGCATTCGACAAAGAGGGTATCGAAATACCTTTCCCGCAGCGGGTAATTCACCAGGTTAAATCGCCGGATTAATGGAAGCAGTGACAAACAGCAAACGGTTTGGCACTATTCCCGTTTTCTTTACGGCAATATCCACCATACTGGGAGCCATACTTTTTCTCAGATTCGGATTTGCTGTAGGGACACTCGGTTTCTGGGGGACGCTCATCCTGATCATACTCGGTCATACACTAACTATACCGACAGCATTCGCCCTTTCTGAACTTGCCACAAACAAACGGGTGGAAGGAGGTGGCGAATATTTTATAATATCACGTTCATTCGGACTCAATATCGGAGCTACGATAGGATTCGCCCTTTTCCTTTCACAGGCCATCAGTGTCGCATTTTACATAATCGCATTCACGGAAGCATTTGAATTCATATTCAACTATTTCATAAAATCGTTTAACCTGTATCTTCCCAGACAGATCATCAGCATACCTGTAATGATAGCTCTGGGATACCTTATCCTGAAACGGGGTGCAAATATGGGAGTTAAAATGCTCTATGTTGTAGTTGCAATACTTTTTCTTTCACTTCTGTTGTTTTTCCTTGGTAAAACTGAATACGGAGCCACTATGGGTTCAAAACTTCCTGCAGGTGACTTCAGGAACATGAAGGATTTCTTTATGGTTTTTGCTATTGTATTTCCTGCATTTACCGGGATGACTGCAGGGGTTGGCCTGTCAGGTGAACTCAGAAATCCTTCCAGATCGATCCCGAGGGGAACCATTATTGCGACTGTTTCAGGCATGGTGATATATGTTGGTGTGATCTATAAATTCGCAGTCTCTGTACCTGCCGATGCCATGATTGCCGATCAGCTTATAATGTCGAAGATAGCCATTCTGGGTGCTGTCATTGTTCCCCTGGGGCTTGCAGCCTCAACACTGTCGTCGGCTATTGGTTCAATTATGGTTGCTCCCAGAACATTACAGGCACTGGCCCTTGACTCATCCTTTCCTTCAGGAAGAATAAACAGATGGCTTTCACATGGAAGAAAATCTGATGGCGAACCGGTAAATGCTACTCTTGTAACAATCATTATAGCTCTGGTGTTTGTTGCTCTGGGAAGCGTAAATGCAGTGGCGGAGATCATTTCAATGTTCTTTCTTGTTACCTATGGTTCTTTATGTCTTATATCATTCCTGAACCATTTCGGATCTTCACCTTCTTACCGACCATCATTCAGATCACGATGGTACCTCTCCCTTGCAGGTTTTCTTATAGCACTCTGGGTAATGTTCAAAATAAATGCACCTTATGCATTTGCGTCACTTCTGCTGATGACTGCCATATATTCGTACGTCAAAGTATATCATCGTGAAAGAGACGGCCTTGAAGCGCTGTTTGCCAATGCCTTATTCCAGATCAACAGGAATATTCAGGTATATCTTCAGAAATCGGGAAGCAAGAAAAAGAAGAAAGAATGGCGTCCGAGCGCTATCTGCATCTCAAAAGATTCCTTCGTACGGGCCAAAGCATTTCATCTGCTTAACTGGATCTCATACCGTTACGGATTCGGAACATATCTTCACAGGATAGATGGATATTATTCCCGGGCAACTTCCCGGAAAGCAGCTGAAGAACTATCAAGACTCATCGAGATTTATGACACAACTAATAATCACGTATTTGTCGATACACTTATCTCCCCTTCATATACTTCAGCCCTGGCACAGGCTATACAGGTTCCGGGTATCTCAGGCATGGAAAATAATATGGTGATTTTTGAATATGACAAGGAAAAACCTGAAAATCTGAAGGAGATAATTGAAAATACAGGCCTGATCGCTGCCGGTGATTTTGATATTTGTCTTCTTGCTTCAAGCAGGAAAGAGATGAATTTCAGGAACGGGATACATGTCTGGCTGGATTTTCATTACCCTGAAAATTCAAGCCTTCTCATACTTCTCAGCTTTATTATATCGGGGCACCCCGACTGGAAGAGACCGAACATCAAATTATTCGGGACCTGCAGGAGCGGGGAGGATGAAGAGACCAGACATAATCTGACCAATCTGGTCAGGTCAGGAAGGCTGCCGATAACAGAGAAAAATATAGAGATCGTTCACGAGGAAGCCGGAAAGACCCTGAAAAATATTATAAATGAGAAATCCGCTCTTGCCGCTCTTACCATGATCGGTTTTAACGAGCAGACTTTAAAGCGGGTGGGAGAATCTTTTTTAAATGGTTATGAGGATCTGGGAACGATCCTTTTCGTCAGTTCACATAATCAGAAAGAAATAACATGATTCTGCCTAATAGGCTATTTCAAGTATCCGGGCAAAGCTTTTTTCCTTTATATTCATATCCGCCACATTGTTAAGAGATTCGTTATCAGAACAGAATGATATTCCTATTCCGCTATGTTCAACAAGGCAGATGTCATTATCACTATCCCCGACTGCAATAATATTCTTCCTGTCAACATTATATTGCCGGGCAAGCTGAAGAAGGACATTCGATTTACAGAATTCATGATCACAGACACTTGATTCACTCTTCAGGAAGACCGACGGGACTTTCACTTCACCCGTAGCGATGCTCCTGGAGAATTCAAGTTCATTTGCTATTGAAAAGTCCATTTTAAGCTTGTTCTTGATATGGTTCGTGACAACATCATAACTGTCGCTTATTATTCCGCATATATAACCACGTTTTTTCAGCTGACTTATCACATCCGGAGCATCTCTTACAATCCCGATACTATCCGCAACAGCAAGTATTTCTTCAATAGACCTTCCCTTAAGCAGCTTTCCGATGGCCTTTGTCCGGGTATAAGGATTGGTGTATTCCGCCTGTATCTTAAGAAGTTCGTCCGTGAAACTGAATCTCTTTGCTGCTGTTCTTATAAAGCTGTCCTCAAGAATAGTCTTATCCATGTCGAAGATAATCATCTTATCTAGTCCCAGGAGGCTTTCACGTATCGCATAATCCATCTGAGTACGTATCATATTTATATTCTCGAGCGTTTCAAGATTTCTTACATCAGTATTTCTGACACGATTCAGGATAGCTCTTGTCACTTCTCTCGACATCCTGGAGAGTTGCTCAATATTCTGCATACGGTTTTCAATATATCCGATATTAACCTCCCTTATCCTTGCTCCGTGGGAATACATATCCAGGAGTATACCAATATCCACACCATAATCATTTTCAATCCGGATTTTTTGCAGGAAGCTCTTTTTGCAGGCGATCATCCCGCTCAATGGTTGTTGGAATGTTATAAGTTCAGGGAAGAGAATACTTAACAGCGGTTTGGCTACCAGTTCGGTAACCCTTCCTGCCTGACGGTCAAAATATGATTTTACAAAATCAGCTTCATCACTTATAATCGGGCCGCCAAGCAATTCGATAATATCCGCAGGATATGTAACAATGTCAGCATCAAGATAAACCAGTATCTCATTTTTTGCCAGCAGCATACCGTCACGCATTGATGCACCCTTGCCAAGCGCGGAACTTGTAAAGATCTTAACCTTCGGCAGATTTGCATTCTTTACTGTATTATCGGTTGATTTATCATCTATCACGAGTATCTCATCCACCAGAGGTGAATTCCTGACGAGATTGATCACCTGACCGATCGTTTTCTCTTCATTCAGTGTGGGAATAATTACGCTGATCATATTATTTCAATTAATATTTATAGGACCAACAATTTCATTCCGATTTTGTTCTTCCCATCCACGACAGATCAATATCCGATCCGAAATGTTCCCTGAAGATCCTGTAATACAACAGTTCTTCTTTTGAATTGATAATTAATCCGTTATTTATATTCCGCTCGATTCTGAAGTCATTATCTGAAATAGTGTTCCCGGCATAATCAGCTAATAATTCCACTACACCTGCTCCTTCCCAGAATTTTGCTTTTGGTCTTCTTAATATCTTATCCGGGAGCATACCCTCCATCGATTTTCTGAGGATCCATTTTTCTGTTTTTCCATGGATTTTATATTCGACGGGTATCGTAAAAGCAAATCTAACAATTTCAGGATTGGTAAATACCATATGGGCAATAATACCATGAGCGGAAGCACATCTGTCGACCCGCTGAAGAGCTGTATTGTGAAGGGCACCAGTTATCCTCATCAGTTCTTTTTCAAGGTTCCCGGCCGGTATGGATTTCAGATATCCGTATCCTGCAAACAGTTCATCACCACCTTCCCCGGAAAATACTTCATCAACATATTCCGATGAAAGACGGGCAACAAGATAATTCATTAAAGATGATCTTACCAGTAAAGCATCAAAAGACTCCAGATGATATATTACCTCTGGCAAAATTGCTGTCAGCTCTTCCGGAGTGACGATCTTCTCGTGGTGTTCAGATTTTATATATTGTGCCACTTCACGGGCATGTTCAAGATCAGGTGCTCCTTTCAATCCTGCCGCAAAAGTGCTGAGTTTTTTAAGATGCCTGGTAGCCAGGGCACAAATGACACTGGAATCCAGACCTCCGGAAAGCCACGATCCGGTATTCTCTGTTCTGATACATTCAGTAACTGCTTTATCAAGAAGTTTATATAATTCAGATGCAATCTGACCGGGAGTCCCGGCAGTTTTTTCCCCTTCAGGCATACTGAAAAAAGGTTTGAGTTTTTCACCATCAAGAATATGCCCCGGAGCCATTTCCCGGATCTCCTTTGTAAAAGGCAGCAGTGCTTTTATTTCTGATGCAAAGCACATATTGCCATTTTTGTCATTTCCATAATAGAGTGGAGCTGCCCCCAGTTCATCCCTTGTCATTATGAAACTGCCCTTCCCCGGTTTCACTCTGGCATAATTGCCGGGACTGCTTAAATAACCGGCATCTCCGGCTTTCAGGCATTCCTTTACCGTTTCTTTTTCCGTTTCATTCCATATTATACCTATGGTTGTACCCTCTTTTTCAAAGACGGTGATACCTGCATTCCCTCTGTAACGGAAAGTACCAAGCATCTCTGAAACCTCTTCCGATGTATTATCTGCTGCTATTCCTGCTATTCCTGCCATTTTTCTGTTTTTTTTCGATTTTGTTTAATTTCATTTATTTTATGTTATTCTGCTTTAAGCAATATGATTCTTTCAGACTCTGTCATCTTTTCACCTGTTTCCCTGTCGATGGCATGCCATGCACCATCGATCAGTCTGGTTATTATATTACCGCACAGGTATTGATTACCCTGAAAATGTGGAGTATCCAGTAATCCTGTTCTGATAGCATCCGATATCACAACCGGATCTGACCAGGGATCTTCACTTTGGTTCTTTCCCCTGTTAAATAATTCTTCAAGCAATATACCTGCTTCCGATTTCAATTCATTTTTCCTGGCAATAACCCTTTTGTCTTCAGACATATCCGGCAAACCGTAAAGGGTATTATGAAGGACACCATGTGCAATACTGCAGCTTTGGATCAGTTCATCCGGGAAGATAGCGTGGTCTCCTTCGCTGAATCCCACAACATGCATGATATGGGGTTTTAGTGCCATACTTATTACTGCTGAGGCAGCCAGCTGCCCCTGTGCAAAAGAGGGATCGGGCGAAAAATGGGCCAGTCCTGCCCTTACCTGACGGAATACCGTGAATGATTCATTAGAAAGTTCTTCTATCATTTCATTTTTGGCCAGCATTTTTGCAATATCCATTTCTGCCGAAGTCCCAGGGGGATTGTTGAACATATACTGGGAAACATAATGTCTGACACCTGCTTTTTTTGCATTCCAGGCAGCCAGGAATGCCATTGCCACTGCAAGTGAATCATGTGCATCGCGCAGGCTCCACTGATGGGATTCATTTACCTCAACGGGAATATTCCTTAAAGCATACCAGTGCATAACTTCCTGATGTTCCTTTATAGCATCTGAAATGAGCCGTCCCGAGCGTCCGTCAATAACGCTGTACCAGCATAAGGGAATAGCGGCCCAGGCATTTTTTATCGTTTTGACACTCATCTCAGCCCACTTTAAAAGATCACGGGTACCTGCATAACACCTTACAAGCGGGTAATTACCGCATCTGGTACTTTTATAAATAGCCTCCAGGTCTTCAGGAGTACGTAACGGGACACCTCCTGCTCCATCCTGGCTGTGATCCATATCTTCAGGATGGAAAAAATGCTCCTGTGCATTCTGATCCGGGCCGATCGACAGTATGTCAAGCACCCCGGATTCAGCAATCTTCACAACTCCTTCAACAGTCTCCTGCAAAGAAGGTCTTCCGAAATGATGCCGGATAAGCGGATAAGGATATTTCTTCTTTACCCTGTCGACCAGATTACCAGGAAGAGTACTTTCGGCACTCTTCCCGGCATCACCTCTTAGATAGCGCTTAATGTATTCAGCGGATTCAGTCCCGTCGAAAGCATATTCAAAAAGACCTGACTCACGTGCTACACGTGCCACCGGGGGTGTGCCCCCAAAAATCATTCTGATATCCGATGGTCCTCCTTTTGAAATTTCTGCTTTCAGTTCCGAGAAAAGCTCTGAAGCAGATTCAGGTGTAAGCCTGTAACTTATTGCCATTATATCCGGCTTTTCTTCCCTGATTATCTTCACAATCCTTTTGACAGAGACGGCAGGACCGTACGAAATTGTGTGGTAACCCTCCGTTTCCGCAAGTTTGAGAAAATGGTGAAGTCCTCCAACGTGAACACAACTGCCAATGGCAGCACCAATGATAGTTTTCATTTATTTATGTTTTTATATTATTCACCTTAACTTCCGGACCTATATCAAGGTCCGGAAAATCTGAAATTACCTGACGGTCTCGCCAATGGCAAGAAGCCGCAGGTCCCGGACACTCATTCCGGCAATACCCAGATTTTCAACTGTCCGCCCGTTTGACCAGTAATCGTATCCGTTCAGTGCACATACAAGCTGAATGACTGAATCTATTGTAGGTGTAGGGACATTAAGCATTTTACCCGTAGATGCTATCGGCACAAGACTGAAGGGAATATCTTCTTCAATATATCTTACTTTGAGGGATCTTGGAGCAAGGATTCCCCTGTAACCAACATTTTTCTGCATGGCTTCAAAAAGTGTACTGCCGGCAGAACTATATGCCATATATAACCATTGTCTTGCAGAGATCACCCTTATTCCGATAGCTTCGGCAACCTTAACCCTTTCCTCGTCAATCTTTTCCAGTATCCTGGTCACTCCTGGGGTGGCTCCTTCGTGATAAAACTGAAAATCACTGTCATGTTCTATCCATCCGGCATTCAGGATACATATTGCCGGATGAAAGACACTGCCAATATTTTCAAAACTGGTTTTAACGACATTGTCACCCGGAACGAACTGCGGATAAAACTGCCGCAATTTACTGATCACTTTGGGTATAAGATGCGCTCTGATTGAGGCCACAGGTATTGAATGTTTAATCCTGAAGATATGTACCTGTGACGGGCCGGTTGCACGTGATGCATAAATGAATGTCTGTGCTTCTGCAATAATAACATCAGCTGTCACTTTCTTACGGCTCAAAACCTGTTTAAATTCAAGGGCACCGAAAGTTCTTCCGGGGTGAAGGATAATTATCTGGTCATCTGTCAGGTATGGAGCCATCTGCTCAGCCATCCAATGGTGTCCGTTGGCCGGTACAACAACCATAATAAGTTCCACGCCCGAAATTGCATCTTTCATGGAAGTTGTAGCCAGGCTGATCTTACCGAAACCTTCAACCTCACCCGTGATCTCGATGGTACCGGATGATTTCACCCCCCACAATCTCTCCTCTCCCCTGTTGTACAGATTCACTTTATGACCCATCAGTGCCAGATGCCCGGCCATGGCCAATCCGCCGTGGCCCGCTCCCAGAACAGCAATCTTAAGTTTATTCCTGGCATTTGTACTTGTCATATATAGGATATTTAACAATCCTCAATATACGGTTTTTTTTTAAAAGATTTATTTCAGTGGCGAAGGAATCCACTTCGAAAGCCAGTTCGGACCCTGAATACAGATTATTTTAAAAGCTTTTTAATGTTATAAAGCTTATTCAATGCCTCAACCGGGGTAAGATTATTTATGTCGATCTCAAGGAGTTCATCCCTGATCTGCTTAAGTACAGGATCATCAAGCTGGAAAATACTCAGTTGCAGTCCTTCCCTGTGTCCGGCAAGATCAGCAATGGGTTTGGTGAGTTCCTGTTTCTGATGGCTCTGTTCCAGTTCCTTCAGTATTTCGTCTGCTCTTTTTACAACACTCCGCGGCATACCGGCCATTTTTGCTACATGTATGCCAAAACTGTGCTCGCTCCCTCCTCTTTTCAGTTTACGGAGAAAAATGACCTTGTTGTTCAGCTCCTTTATCGAAACATTATAGTTCTTTACCCTCGGGAAAGAATTTTCCATTTCATTGAGCTCATGATAGTGTGTGGCAAAGAGTGTCTTCGCCCTCATCCTGTTCTCATGAAGATACTCTACCATTGCCCATGCAATTGAAATACCATCATAAGTGCTTGTACCCCTTCCTATCTCATCAAGGAGGATAAGACTCCTTTCTGACAGGTTATTAAGGATACTGGCAGTTTCATTCATCTCCACCATGAAGGTCGATTCACCAAGACTTATATTATCTGAAGCCCCGACCCTGGTAAATATTTTATCCACGATACCTATCCTTGCAGATGTTGCAGGTACAAAGCATCCTGTCTGTGCCAAAAGAACAATCAGGGCAGTCTGGCGCAGCAACGCAGACTTACCCGACATATTCGGTCCTGTCAGAATTATGATCTGCTGATCTTCCGTATCAAGAACCAGGTCATTTGGAACATACGATTCACCGGGGGGGAGCTGTTTCTCTATTACAGGATGGCGGCCATCGTTAATTTCCAGTTTTCCCGAATCGTCAAGCAGAGGTCTTACATAATTATTTTCTGATGATATTATTGCAAAAGCCTGCAGACAGTCAAGCCTGGCCACGATAGAAGAATCAAGCTGCATTGGCGGAATAAAATCCAGAATCCCGAGGACCAGATCGTTGAAGATTTTCGTTTCCAGACTGATTATTTTCTCTTCGGCTCCCAGTATCTTCTCTTCATACTCCTTAAGTTCTTCAGTGATATAGCGTTCCGCACTTACAAGGGTTTGTTTCCTTATCCATTCGGGAGGTACTTTATCTCTGTGTGTATTTCTGACCTCGATATAATAACCAAAAACATTGTTATAGCTTACTTTAAGCGAGTTTATTCCGGTCCGGAGGCTTTCGCGGGTCTGAAGATCATTAAGATAATCCTTCCCTCTGTAAAGAATTTTGCGAAGTTCATCGAGTTCCGCAGAGACTCCCTCAGCAACCACGTTTCCTCTGTTTATCTGGACCGGAGGATCGTTGTTCAGATCATGTTCTATTCTGTCTGCCAGCGTTTTGCAGGGATTTAGCTGTTCGCCGCAGAGGGCAAGTGGCTGACAGCCGCTGTTACTGCACAACGACTGAAGCGGTTCAATGGCCCTGAGGGCTCTTTTGAGCTGATTGACCTCCCTGGGGTTGATCCTGTTGACTGCAACTTTGGAGAGAAGTCTTTCAAGATCACCCACCTGCCTGATCAGACCTGATATCTCTTCCCTGAATGTGCTCTTCTCAACAAGATACTGTACAACATCAAGCCTTTCGTTTATAGGCTGTATATCCTTGAGGGGAAGGGAAATCCATCTCTTGATAAGCCGTCCTCCCATTGGAGATATTGTCCTGTCAACTACATCAATAAGTGTTTTCGCACCTTCATAGGGAGAATGAAAAAGCTCGAGGTTCTTAATTGTGAATTTATCCAGCCAGACATAACGTGCTTCATCTATCCGTGAAAGGCTTGTTATATGACTCAGCTGTTCATGCTGGGTTATATCGAGATAATAAAGAACTGCACCTGCCGCAATGATACCACTTGTCATGTCCTGAACACCGAAACCTTTGAGAGTGCTTGTCTCGAACTGCCTGGTAAGCCGTTCACCGGCAGATTCAGGTGTAAAGATCCAGTCATCAAGTTTGTATGTATAGAATTTAGTGCTGAAGTTTTCCAGGAAAATATCCTTTTTACGATTCTCATACAGAACTTCCTTCGGCTGGAAGCTGTTCAGCATCTGGTCAACATATTCAAATGACCCTTCAGTAACAAGGAACTCACCGGTTGAAATATCGAGAAATGCAACTCCTGCAATTTTTCTGTCGATATGGACTGCAGCCAGGAAGTTATTTTCTTTGTGATTGAGCACATTCTCATTAAGAGATACTCCGGGAGTGATCAGTTCCGTTATTCCCCTTTTGACTATTTTCTTTGCCAGCCTTGGATCTTCGAGCTGTTCACATATTGCAACCCTCTGTCCTGCCCTAACAAGCCTTGGAAGATAAGTGTCAAGGGCATGGTAGGGAAAGCCTGCGAGTTCAACAAATGAAGCTGATCCGTTTGCACGGCGGGTCAGGGTGATCCCGAGTATTTCCGATGCTTTTATTGCGTCCGAACCGAAGGTCTCATAAAAATCACCGACCCTGAAAAGCAATATTGCGTCAGGATGCTTTGCCTTAACGTTATAATACTGCCTCATCAGAGGAGTTTCGACATATTTCTGAGAATCCGGTATCAATGTCTGTCAGATAAGATTTTCCCTTTTCAGTGTATGTGAACAAAGATACACGGACAGCACTATTAATGAAAGTAATTTCTTAAAATTTCAGATAAAAGTCTTTTGTAAGGTTGATATATTCTTCCGTGAAATCGTGCCTTTTGCCATATTCGACAGTAAGGAATTTTTCTGCAGGCCTGCAGCGGTTTCGTGAAAATGCAAGGATCATCCTTCTTACAGGTGATGTCGGCATAGGTTTTATTTTAAGGATATCATTGCAATAAAATCCATAAGCCTGAGCTTCCGCGATAAAAATATTCCCTTCAACATAGGGCATTATCACCTGAAAGCGACCCTTTTCCGCCAGCAATCCTGAAATTCCATTCAGCAGATCGTTACTGCCGAGTGTTATATTATGCCTTGCCAAAGCTTTTAACGGATCAGGATTTTTAAGTGAATCAACAAAGTATGGAGGATTTGATACGATCAGATCGAATTTTTCCTCATTGTTCCGATAGTTCTGAAGGTCAGTATTTATTATATTTATTCTTTCCGCCCATTTACTCTGACGTACATTACTGCAAGCCTGTTCAAAAGAGTTAAAGTCCGGTTCGATTGCAGTAATTTCAGCCTTGCTGCGTTGTGCAAGCATCAGTGCTACAAGTCCTGTTCCGGTTCCAATGTCAAGGATTGTTCCTGCATCGCTGACATCAGCATAAGCACCAAGTAAAACGCCGTCGGTACCGACTTTGAATGCACACCTGTCCTGGTTTATGGTAAACTGCTTAAATGAAAAGGAGCCTGATGTCATTATCATTTACCCTGTATTTCTGTGCAGGAGTTCAGAGGCAAGATTGATCTGCTCCGGATCGCCAAAGAGGTAAGCGA
Organism: uncultured Rikenellaceae bacterium; assembly: GCA_964421975.1. Taxonomy (GTDB): domain Bacteria; phylum Bacteroidota; class Bacteroidia; order Bacteroidales; family VadinHA17; genus LD21. Next base: position 1,402 of record CAYQZL010000086.1, on the reverse strand, counting down.
TATCATCCATCAATAAGGTGATCTGGGGAGCAGGGTGCTCTATAACCTCATTTCCTCTCTTTATTGCCAGAAGAGTCACTCCGGTTTTCTTTCTGAGATCAATATCGATAATGGATCTTCCGTCAGCTGCTGATCCGGCCTCCACTTTTACAGCAGTGATGCTGATGTTCGATAATTCGTCAAGTACAGATGTTTTATTAACAAGATCCTTCTCTGTAAATACTCCGAGACTCATACTTCTTATACGGTTAATGATCCGGTTTACTTCCTTCTGAGGTAAAAGTTTCTTAATCAGGATCCTGTTAAAGAGATCGATTGCGATCTCCAGTTTTTCAGGCAGAACCTGATCTGCACCAACCTTGTATAAAGGTTCAACATTACGGATCAGAGTTGATCTGACAAGTATATATGCGTTTTTATTTATCTTTCGTACTTTTTCTATTATTGCCATTGATGGCACAATGCTCCCGACCGAAATGGCTACAATATCCGCTTTATCGACACGTGCTTTCCTGAGAATGGGTTCATTTACTGCATCACCGTAAACCACAGCTTCTCCGTTAAGGATCTTTTCTCTGGCAATTGCAGGATCAAATATGATAGATACATATTCCAGATTATTATATTTTGCCATAACTGCCAGTTTGAGGGCACTCGGGTCTTTCCCGATAATCACTATATGGTTGCTGAGTTCCGGGATCTCCGTTTCAGTTAAGGGGAACAATCCTTCAATCAGCCATTTTGGCAGCGGGAGCTTAAGCAGCAGAGAGACCAGCCGGGGAGACAGGTGGAACAGTAGGGGCGTTAATGCAATGGTAATAACGGCAACAGCCAGGAAGAGATGGTAATAAAAATCTGACAGAATGGAATGTTCATATCCTATCCTGGCAAGGATAAATGAAAACTCACCCACCTGGCTCAAAGCAAGACCTATCAGTACGGTTCCCTGAAAGGTATGTCCGAGAATGAATCCTGTTCCTCCCGCTATAAGCCATTTGATCAATATTACCAGCAATACGGTTATCAATACCAGCGGATAATTATCGATGACAAATGATATATCGAGAAGCATTCCAATGGAAACAAAGAAGAAACTGGCAAAAACATCCTTTACAGGAAGAAAATTCCCGAATACATTATGACTGTAGTCCGATTCGGAGATCATCAGTCCTGCAAGAAATGCACCGAATGCCAGTGACATTCCAAGTTTTGAAGTAAGAAGTGCAATAGCAAAGCAGATCAGGAAGATACTCATCATAAACAGTTCCTGGTTCTTTGCCATTGCAATAACACTTAAAAGGCGAGGCAACAGCCATTTATTTCCTGCATAAACAAAGAGCAGTATAACAACTACTTAGATCGGAAGAGCGTCGTGTAGGGAAAGAGTGTAGGATAGGGTGTA
>CAYQZL010000085.1:6952-19250 GCA_964421975.1 uncultured Rikenellaceae bacterium | reverse complement strand
TGCCTTTGCAAGGATTGTATTTGAAATATCATCAAATGTAGACCTGCTTTTAAACAAAAGTTCTTTGAAACTGATTTCGGTAGCAGGTATCCTGCCTGTAAGCTCTGATAGTATCTTCTCGCGGAAGCGGCTCACATCCCTGTCTGTCCCCGTTGAATCGGCATGAATAAAAACAAAATTATCAAGGTAATAATCACTTACTTCTTTTGCAATGGCATTCTGAGCAACCTCAAGAGATGCATTAGCCATATAGAGCAAAGGATTATTTTCGAGTGCGGAATTATTCATCAGCCGCACCGGAGAAACCACCGGAATATTCATCCTGTTTGCGTATTCCGTGGTAATGGCCAGATTTTGAGAATAAACGGGACCAATTATCAAATCCATCCCTGCAAGCTGTCCACGGTCAATAAGCCTGGTCAGAGCCAGCGTATCGCTTTTTATGTCATATGTATAAAGGTTTATGTTCATTCCCAGGGAGCGAAGAGTGTCAAGGGCGAGGAGTATGCCCTGGTACATCTCAACAAATCCGGCACTCCTGTAATAGATCCAGTCTTCAACACGTTTAACCGGTCTGTAAATTACTCTTCCCTTCACATATCTTGATGAGTCTATTTCAGTCCTGACGGCATTTTCCGCAAGATAAAAAGGCAGCAGTACGGCAACATTGAATGTCCCCTTCAGATTGCTCACAATTGTTTTTTCTGTGGGTCGCGGAAGAATAATGACAGAATCCGGAGGAGGAACAAGGATTGTATCCTGGACAGGTTCCTCAATATGAGCCACAGGTCTGGTCACCTCCGTTACAGGTATTTTAAGGAAATCCCCCACCTGGGGAAATCTGAGATTTCTGTTTTCCCGCCTCAGTTCCCTGATTGTAAGACCATATTTATCTGCAATTGAAGCAAATGATTCTCCCTGTTCAACTTTATGCAGAATATATTCCGGATCCTGAACTTCAGGTTTTTCCTTTTCTGCTAAAAACTCACGCCGCGGTATTGCAATCTCAGTGTTTACGGAAAGTTTGGAAATATCTAAACCCGGATTTGCAGCTATAATATCATTTTCCGTTACTCCGTAGAGTTTTGACAGGGAATAAACCGTCTGACCCGGCTGGAGCCGGTGATAATTATATCTGGTCTCATCTTTCTGAACAGGCAAGGGTTTTGACTGTTGCTGAGGTTCTGGAGGAGCTTCCCTGACAGGTATCCTTAGTGACTGCCCCTCTTTCAGACCAGAAGCTGCAGAAGGATTCTCCCTGTTCAGTTCATCAAGAGTGATATAATATGCTTTTGATATCGAATATGCGGTTTCTCCTTTCTTAACCAGATGGATATAGTATGGGACACCCGAAATTATTACTTTATCCTTTGACTTCACGACAACTACCTGCGCCGACAGTCCCCCTGAAACGAGCAGGAGGATTATAATGGTCATAGAAATAAACCTGAAACACGATTTAATATTCATCATGATATAATTATAATGTTGCCAGGAAATTCCTGCAGTTGGTTTCGATTCTCTCCATTACATTTGATATATCTGTTTTTACAAACTTTTCCCCTGTTATTTTTTCATAAAGCTCTATATACCGTTCCGATATTTCATTTACAAAATCATCTGTCATTACCGGCACTTTCTGTCCGAGCTGTCCCTGAAAACCATTTGCCATAAGCCATTCTCTGACGAACTCCTTGGACAACTGCCTCTGAGGCATGCCTTTTTCAAACCGTTCCTCGTAACTATCAGCATAAAAATATCTTGAAGAGTCGGGTGTTGTTATTTCGTCTATCAGATATATTTTCCCATCCTTTTTCCCGAACTCATATTTTGTATCAACAAGAATCAGGCCACGCTCAAGAGCTATACTGGAACCTCGAAGGAAGAGTTCCATGGCATATTTTTCAAGCAGGTCATACTCATCTTCCGGCACAAGACCCCTGCTGATGATTTCTTCCCTGGAGATATCTTCATCATGCTGCCCGTGCTCGGCTTTGGTGGTCGGTGTTATGACAGGACCTGGAAAACGCTGATGTTCCTTCATACCATCAGGTACCGGGATTCCGCATATTTCCCTCGCCCCTGCCTTATATGTCCGCCATGAGCTTCCTGTAAGAAATCCTCTTACTATCATTTCAACCGGATATGGTTTACAGATATGACCCACTGTCACAGTCGGATCAGGTGTGGCTATTTTCCAGTTGGGAACTATATCACTTGTCTGGTCGAGTGATCTTGCCGCAATCTGGTTAAGAACCTGTCCCTTATAAGGTATTCCCCTTGGCAGTACCACATCGAATGCCGATATCCTGTCTGTTACGACCATTAACAGATATTTATCATCAATATTGTAAACATCCCTTACTTTTCCGTAATAAACACTTCTCTGTCGCGGGAAATTAAATCCGGAGCTTAAAATTGTCTGCTGCATATTATCATTATTTGTAATCAGATATTTATAATTCTTTTATCGTTTTCCCGTTCTCTTCTTCCTCATAAGCTTTAACGATCTTTTTTACCAGTTTATGGCGAACGATATCCCTTTCATCAAATTTAATAATTGAGACCCCTTCTATGCCCCGCAATATACGTATCGCCTGAAGAAGTCCTGATTCACTTTTTTTGGGAAGATCTATCTGGGTTGTATCGCCAGTCATTATGAATTTTGAATTGACACCCATGCGGGTAAGGAACATTTTAAGCTGGCTTATTGTGGCATTCTGGGCTTCATCAAGGATAACAAAAGCGCTTTCAAGTGTTCTTCCACGCATAAATGCAAGAGGTGCGATCTGGATAGTACCATCTTCGAGCCAGGTTTCAAGTTTCTTGAACGGAAGCATATCATGAAGGGCGTCATACAGAGGCTGTAGATAGGGATCAAGCTTTTCTTTCATATCACCCGGAAGAAATCCCAGCCTCTCTCCTGCTTCAACGGCAGGCCTGGTTAGTATAATCTTCTTTACTTCTCTTTCCCTTAATGCTCTGACAGCAAGAGCAATTGATGTATATGTTTTTCCTGTTCCCGCCGGTCCTTCTGCAATGATCAGATCGTTGTTCCTGTAGTCACTGACAAGCAAAAACTGGTTTACAGTACGTGCTCTCACAGGTTTTCCGCTTGTCCCGAAAACCAGCACTTCTTCAAAATCACCGCTCGAAGCACTCTTCATATGTTCCGGATCAGTCAGGTATTTCTCAATGTCCTGCTCTTCAATCCGGTTATATTTACGGTAATATTCAATCAGTTCGTTGAATTTTTCAGCAAACAGGGTTATTTCGGACTCTTCACCCAGACATTTTATTTCATTACCCCTTGAAAGGATCTTTATCTTGGGAAAGAATGTCCTGATTTTATCAAGTAAGGAATTATTAGTGCCAAAGAAAACGACCGGGTCAATATCCTCAAGAAAAATTACTATCTCTGTCATCAGTTTTAACCTTTCATACTCAACGGATCACAAACAATTATCAACCGCCTTGTCCGGCCAAAGTTCATAAAAAATGATCATGGTTCAGGTACAAAGTAAGCTTATTTTTCCATAGAAGATTATCTTTGTTTTAAGTTTTTTGGATATGCCCCCTGTTACTCTGACTACCGAATGGAAACCCGATGATATCTATACAGGAATCATAAAGGGCAAGTTGTCAAGTCTATGCCCCGGAGTAACCATCATAGATAATGCATGCAACATTCCTGCATTTGACATATTGCATGCCTCATTCATTGTCAGGAATACTTATCTGAACTATCCGAAAGGTTCGGTTCATATCATCTGCGTTCATTCAGAATCCGTCAAAGAGCAGAATTATCTGGTTGTCAGGGCAAGGGATCACTATTTCATCGGTACCGACAATGGCATTTTCAGTCTGATACTGAACGGAGAACCCGATGAGATAATAAAGATTGACAACAAAGATGAATCCGATGAACTGGACATTTTTGCCAGAGCAGCCGCACATCTGCTGTCAGGAAGGAAAGCTGCAGAAATCGGCAGGCCACTGAAACAGATAACTGAACGCGTTCCTTTCAGGGCAACGATCGAAAGAGAATCAATTACCGGCAGTATCATTTTCATCGATTCTTACGGTAATGCCATTTCAAATATAACCAGGGAAGTATTCCTCAGGGTCTTTGAAGGTAAAGAATACCGTATACTGATACAGAGCAACAAGAACTACACCGAGAAGATCGTCAGAAAATACAGTGATGCCGGGGTTGGCGACCTGCTTACCAGGTTCAATTCGCTCGATCTCCTGGAAATAGCAATAAACGGGGCAAATGTATCGGAATTGTTAAGCCTTGGTATCGGTACTGTGGTCAGGATAGATCATACGGGAAGAACCAGTTCTCCCGACCGCCTGTTTTAAAATCAGAAAAGAATGGATGAAAAGAAGGAAAGTGCTGAAGAATTTGAAAAACTGTTAAATATCCTTGATAAGCTCAGATCAGCCTGTCCGTGGGACATGAAGCAAACCAACGAAACACTGCGTAAACTGACCATTGAAGAAACCTATGAGCTTGCAGATGCTATCATCTCAGGCAATGATAATGGGATTAAAGGAGAACTCGGAGATCTTATGCTTCACATAGCATTTTATGCAAAAATAGGCTCCGAGAAAGGTGCTTTTACGATGATGGATGTACTGAGAGGTATCAATGAAAAACTTGTTTACAGACATCCTCATGTTTTTGGAGAGGTAAAGGTTTCAGGCGCCACTGAGGTTGAAAAAAACTGGGAACATCTGAAAATAAAGGAAAATAACGGTAATAAGCCGGTATTGTCGGGTGTTCCACCTTCACTGCCGTCCATGGTAAAGGCAAACAGGATACAGGAAAAGGTAAGGGGTGTCGGCTTCGACTGGGAAAAACCGGAACAGATTTGGGATAAGGTCCTCGAAGAGATCTCCGAACTTAAAAATGAGATTGAGAAACTTGACAGGGATAAGATTGAATCAGAACTCGGAGATGTTCTTTTTTCGGTAATCAATGATTCCCGCCTCTACGGTATCGATCCTTAAGCAGCGCTTGAAAAAACGAACAGGAAATTCATCAAAAGATTCAATTATCTTGAAAAAGAGACAATCTCAAAAGGCAGATCACTTCATGATATGAGCCTTGACGAGATGAACGAGATCTGGGAACAAGCTAAAAAAGAGGATACATGATTATTTCGATGCGAATATATAGCTGAGAAGCTGATATATTATTTTTGCTGCAACAAAATCCGGTGCTTTATTTGAGGGAGAAGGGCATAATTCGACTACATCAAAACCCACAACATTTCTGCTTCGGGCAACTTCCCTGAGAAAATTCATAAGCTCATAATAATCCGGACCTCCCGGTTCAGGGGTGCCGGTAGATGGCATAATGGAAGGATCCAGTACATCCAGGTCAATTGTTATATACACATTTTCGCTGAGAAGACTGAGTGCTTTCCGGTATAATTCTTTTTTCAGGTACAGTTCATGAGCTGCAAATATCCTTTCATGGTCGGCATAAGGCAATTCATCAGCGGATATGCTCCGTATTCCTACCTGCACTACAGGGGCTGTTTCCTTTATTCTGGCCATGACACAGGCATGATTGAAAGGTGATCCCTCATATACCTGTCTCAGATCGGCATGTGCATCAAGCTGAAGTACAGACAGACCGGAAAAAAATTCCCCGGATGCCATTGCAGAACCTATACTTACACTATGATTTCCCCCGATTATTACAGGAAATTTCCCTTCTTTCAGAATATCCAAGGTAGTATTACGGACAGCTTCGACAAGCTTTTCGGGGGTACTGTTTTCTGTAATCGGAGGGATTGTATAAATACCTTTCCTGTGAACCTCTGTTCCTGTTTCAATATCATAAAACTCAAGGTTAGGTGAAGCATCAAGAATGGCATCAGGGCCTTTGTCGGCACCTTTTATCCATGTACTGGTTTCATCATAGGGTACAGGAACGATAACTATACCTGATGATTCGTAATCAGAGATTATCTCCGTACCGCCAAAATTCATAAATAAGTTACATTTTTATTCAATCCCCTTACCCGGCTGTTTTTTGCCGGATGGAGATTTACCTGTGCTTTTTGATTCTTTCCCTGATCCCGCAGTATTTTCCTTTTTCGAAGCGGATTTTTGCTTCACCTGCTTTTTCCCGGTTGTAATCTCTGGTTTCTCCTCTCCCGGTCCCTTTCCAGAACCCTCATCCTTTACCTCATCCTCATCCTCAGCCTCAGCCTTAACCTCAGCCTCAACCTCAGCCTCAGCCTCAGCCTTAGTCTCTTCCTTTACAAGAAGATCGAGCTTATGTAATATATTATACCACTGGGCGATCTTTTTTATATCGCTGACATAGACCTTTTCCCTGTTGTAATCAGGAAGAATTCCCTCAAACCACGATTTGAGTTGTTCGGGATCAGATTTATAATCTATCGTCGGACCACCATTTTCTTTCTCATGTATTTTATCAAACACTTTTCCGAGAGCCAGGTCCTCAGTCTCTGTAAATACAGATATCTCTTCAAGCGAACTGACTCTTGCAGAGCTGAATGCACTGCTTCTCACCTTTGTTTCCAGATGCTCTACGATTATTGCATTTTTACCCTGCGCAATGAATCTGTATAAGCCCGGCTGGCCGGAAATCGCCATAATATCCTTTAAAACCATATTCTCTGTTTTAGATTCAAATTATTATTATGAAATCGGATGTAAAATTAATAAGGAATTTTCTAATCATGGTCAGTTCATGTTCCTCTCTTTCTTAATTTTCTCATAAGCCTCGTTCACTTTCCTGAATTTCTCATCAGCTGTTTTCCTGAAATCATCACCCAGATGGCTTACCTTATCAGGGTGATATTTCATTGCCATCCGCCGGTAAGCTTTTTTTACCTCTTCATCAGTAGCTGTTGATTCTATCTCAAGTATCTTGTAAGCCGAATCCGTTTCCGGAATAAACATGTTTCTTATTGATAAGTAATCGGCAGAAGAGATCCCGATATATCCCGATATTCTTTCAATTACTGTTTGTTCGGCCGGATTTGTCAGCCCGTCTGCACCTGAAACATTGAATAACAAATGTATAAGCTGAAGGCGTGAGGAATAATCCATATTCCTCTGAATCTGCCCGCATACTTCAGTCAGCGGAATATTCTGTTTCAGAAGATCTCTGAGCATCATAGTGGCTTCGCGGGCTGTCTGGCTTCCAAACTGCTGAACAAAGAACCGTTTTACGTAATCAAGCTCGGATTTTACAACTTTTCCGTCGGCTTTCATCACTGCAGCAATCAGTACCATCAGCGTGACGCCGAATCCTCCTGGTGTTGTTTGCCGATCAGTTGAAGTATATTCCGGGATACTGTAGGTTGTTGCTCCGTCAACCATTGATCCCACAAGGAAGCCCAGCATTGCACCTATCGGTCCGCCCATGACCCATCCCAGTCCCCCTCCTATCCATTTACCCATCCGGCCCATTACTTATTCATGAATTTAAATGTGTGAGAATATCTTCATGAATCCCAAGTATTACCGGAATGATCATTTCATTTTCAGAATTATTGATCACATAGTCCGACAGCCTGATCCTTTCCTCATCATCCATCTGGTTCCTGATCCTGTCAATCACCTGTTCACGTGTAAGTCTGTTCCTTTTAATTACCCGTGATATTCTTTCTTCCACAGGTGCGATCACTGTTGCGACACGGTCCACAAAAGCCGAGGCACCACTTTCAAAAAGTATTGCCGCTTCCATTATCACATAGGGTGTAGTCTGGATCTCAGCCCATTTAACGAAACGGTCAAAAACGACAGGATGAACGAGGGAATTGACTTTTACCAGCTTCTCATGATCATTAAAAATGAGTCTGGCCAGTTCCTCCTTATTCAGAATTCCCCCGGGATAGATATCTTTTCCTGCAATATCATTTATTCCGTTAATTATACTTTTTTCGGTATTCATTATGACCTGTGCTTCGGGATCAGCAGAGAACACAGGAATCCCGAGGACGCCAAAAACCCTGCACACAGAAGTCTTGCCGCTCCCTATACCTCCGGTTATCCCTAATCTCATCTGCTTTCCTGCATCGTTGTTCATAGCTGAAACGAAAAAAATATCTGTACCTCCGGACTGAAAAGTATGGAGGGATTGTTATATTATTCCGTGATCTCTTTAAATGAAAAGAATATTGTATCCGGCTTGACCGAAGTGATCCTGCACTCGGGTTTCAGCTGGGTATTGAAATTCTGAACAAGACCTGAAGTAACAAGGTAATAATCAGAAGATTTGTTATTACGAACGCTTTTATACGGAACCTTCTGAAGATCAATTACAGCAGGATCCCTGCTTCCGGATATCTTCAGCCGCAGCATGGAAAATCCTGTCCCCTGAAGAAACAGATTGAGTTTTGACGGTGCAGATTCCATTTCCCTGTCTTTCGGGAGATTTGTGAAAATGACCGGATAACGGATATCTGACTGAATTGCTTTTCCGAGAGAATTAAGATACCAGAATACGAATGAAAGGAACAGGAAGACAGAAAATACAAGGATATCTGCTCTTAAATTGCCAACTCCCTTTCTGGCTGGTTTATCGGTCCGTGTAACTTCTGGTTTTTCCAAAGTTTTCCAGTATAATAGCCGGCTTATTCGTCAGCTGTAGGATCTTTCAGAAGTGCGCTTTTATCAACCTTCAGCCTGACATCACCTCCGGCATCCATCATAATATAGTTATCCCTCACTTCGTAAACTCTTCCGTAAATACCACCTGTGGTAACGACCTTATCGCCTTTTTTAAGTGAACTCCGGTAATTGGTCATCTCCTTCTGTTTCTTCATCTGCGGCCTTATCATGAAGAAATAAAAGACCACGAAAACAAGTATCAGCGGAAGGAATGTTATAAGGGCATTCCCCTGCCCGCTTCCGGAAGTTCCTGCCGGCTGACCCATCAGATACAAAAATGCTAAATTCGCCATCGTTTAAATTATTTATGTTACATTATTAATTAATTATTCCCTTTAGTTTTCTGAGGTTTCCCCGACAAGGCCACGGCCATATTTCTTCAGAAGACCCTTTTCCCTGATCTCCCTGAAAATATTGTCAAGAATTCCATTGACAAATGTACTGCTTTTTGGAGTACAATAATACTTGGCGATCTCTATGTATTCATTAAGTGTGACCTTTACGGGGATCTCAGGAAATTCCATCACTTCTGTTATTGCCAGTTGCATTACAAGTATGTCCATCAGGGCAATACGTTCAACCTCCCAGTTGGTGGTATTATTTTCTATCAGTTCCGAACACTGCTTTGTATTGATAACAGCCTTCCTGAACAGTACCTTAACAAACTCTTCATCCTCTTTATTTTTGAACAGGGGCATCAGCTCTGTCCGGTCACCTGATTCAGACTTGAATTTCCTGAGTGTTTTTTCAATCATCACCAGAACATACTCCATATCATCGTTCCAGTATATACTCTGCTCCTCAAGACAGTTCACAAGATCTTCTGAACCAGGGAAGAGCCTGGTAATAAGGCTTATTACAAATTTCCTGTGAGTCTGATAGTTCGCCACTTCCGCATTCATATATTCCTCATACTCATCCCACGATATCATTCTGTTATATAGTGCTCTTGGGATATGTATGAAGTTTATCCAGGAAAGTTTTGTAGAATCAAGATATTTATTAAAAGACTGGTTATTCCTCAGCTGTGTTATGACAGGATTATCAATAAAACGACGGTTTGGATTAAGATCCTGGGGTGTCGGAATTTTTTTGTACAGGGCACGCTCAATCCTTTCAGCGGCTATATCGCTTATTTCAAGAATAAGCAGCAGAAGATAATGGTAAAGATCATAGGTCTTTGTTATACTGAAATTAAGTTCCGTTTCAGCCCTGACCAGATCACCATCTTCCCTCCGGTTAAAAGCATAAAGCGCCATCAGTGCTTTTATACGCAATAATCTTCTGCTTATCATTTGTAAAGAACCTCATGTTTCATGAGCTGCAAAAATACTCTTTTTCCAATACCCTCAAAACAACTTAATAAAATTTAGAACAAACAATATAGTCTGTTTTGAAATGCTAAAATTATTGTTACATTTGACAATATAAAATTCGAATCCTAACATTAACTTGATCTGGAATGGAAGAAGAAACCGGCATTAAAGATGATGTAAACGGAAGTGAGGAAAAAAACCAGAAAGAGGAGATCTTCACAAAAGTTGTACGGGCAGGGAAAAGAACCTATTTTTTTGATGTAAAAGCTACCAGGAAAGAAGACTATTATCTTACTATTACCGAAAGTAAGAAACGCCTGGGCAAGGAAGGAAAAGTATTTTATGAAAAGCATAAAATATTCCTTTATAAAGAAGATTTTGACAAGTTTGCAGAGGGATTAAAAGAAGCTGTCTGTTATATTGATAACGGGAACAATGGTGTAAAATCCTCTCCTGTAATTAAGGAGACAAGCATCGATGAGAGCCGTGAATCCCTTACTGCGGAGGAATTCACAAATATCGATTTTGATGATCTTGGGAAAAAATAGTTTTTCCCTTTCCGGTACACAGAAAATGCATTCTCCCAATGCCTGATTATATATTACTGATACTTGCCATTATCCTGATGATAATCGGTATAATCGGTTGTCTTGTACCGGTTTTACCGGGGCCACCCCTGAGCTACCTCGGACTTATATTACTACATGTCACCCGCTTCGCTCAATTCTCCAATTCCATACTTATCTCACTGGCTGCTGTTACTGTTATTGTAACAATTATCGATTATATAGTCCCCATATGGGGAACACGGAAATTCGGTGGCTCCAAATATGGTACACGGGGTGCTACTGTCGGACTTATTATTGGTCTTTTTCTCGGCCCGGCTGGAATAATAATTGGTCCCTTTATCGGAGCTATTGTGGGAGAACTAATTTTCAAGGATGACATGAAATATGCCATCAGGGCTGGATTCGGCAGTCTCCTCGGATTCCTTACCGGAATCGGACTCAAACTTGCCGCTTCTTTCGTAATGACCTTTTATTTCGTTAAAGAACTGATTGCCTGAGGGCGAAGAGCTCCAGCCTCCGCTTTGGCTACGGCTGGCAAAGCAGGGCGCAGGGCTAAGGGCGCAGAGCTCAGGGTCAATAGCTTTCTGGTCTTAGCTCTGAGCTCTGTGCTCTGTGCTCTGTGCTCTGTGCTCTGAGCTCTGAGCTCTGAGCTCTGTGCTCCCTGCCCTCTGCCCTTAGCCCTGTGCTCTTCGCTCTCCGCCCCCTGCTCTCCGCCATCAACTCCCGAGTGTCGCCACCATCACTGCTTTGATTGTATGCAGGCGGTTTTCAGCTTCGTCAAATACTATTGAATGTTTTGATTCGAAAACATCTTCGGTGACCTCCATTCCGTCAAGACCGTATTTCAGATATATCTCTTCACCAATCTTTGTATCCCTGTTATGGAATGCAGGAAGACAATGCAGGAATTTCACATCCGGATTTTCTGTTTTTCTTATCACATCCATATTTACCTGGTATGGTCTGAGCAGCTTTATTCTTTCTTCCCACACATTCTCCGGTTCTCCCATTGAGACCCATACATCTGTATAAAGAAAATCAGCATCTTTTACTGCTTTGTCAATATCTGAGGTAATTGTAATTTTTGCACCCGTTCCGGCAGCAACTGATCTGCATGTTTTAACCAGTTCATCTGAAGGCTGAAAAGCTTCCGGAGCTGCAATCCTGAAATCAATTCCCATTTTCGCCGATCCGGCCATAAGTGAATTGCCCATATTGAAGCGTGCATCTCCAAGATAACATAGAGACATTTTATTGAGAGGCTTTTCTGAATGTTCTTTCATGGTCATAAAATCGGCAAGGATCTGTGTTGGATGAAATTCATTTGTCAGCCCGTTCCATACAGGAACTCCGGCAAATTCAGCAAGCTCTTCCACCAGATTCTGCCCGTATCCCCGGTATTCGATCCCGTCATACATACGTCCGAGAACCCTCGCAGTATCTTTCATCGACTCCTTGTTCCCTATCTGTGAGCCCACCGGTCCCAGATAAGTTATATTTGCACCCTGGTCAAATGCTGCAACCTCAAATGCACATCTTGTACGGGTTGAGGTCTTTTCGAATATAAGTGCAATGTTCTTTCCTTTCAGCCTCCGGATCTCCTTCCCTGACCTTTTTTCTTTTTTCAGCTTCATGGCAAGATCAAGCAAATAGCTTATTTCCTCAGGAGAAAAATCAAGAAGTTTCAGAAAATGACGGTTTTTAAGATCTATTTCCATAGTGAAGATTTTAGAGTGACTAGAGTGACTA
>CAYQZL010000085.1:0-6852 GCA_964421975.1 uncultured Rikenellaceae bacterium | reverse complement strand
ACGGTTTTTAAGATCTATTTCCATAGTGAAGATTTTAGAGTGACTAGAGTGACTAAAGTAAGTTGAGTATTTTTGAATTAATGTTAAGCGGCAAAGGTATAAATTTATTAAACCTTCGGATAAATAATTCTCAATAAACCCGGATATTAATAATAATCAGCTAATCAGGTAAAAGATCTCTGATGAATTATATAAATGACGAAATTTGACTATATTTTTAAGCATCTGCCTGTTGTGCAATTTATTTCACCGCCTGTCATCCTCGTATTCCATTGTGATCTTTGATCCGTATGACATATCGGCAAGTTTAAAGGCTTCGGTAATTACACTTAATTTGCCCCCGTTTCTGATAAAATTCAGACATACCCTTACTTTAGGAGCCATGCTGCCTTTTGCAAAATGACCTTCTTCAAGCAGTTTAAGTGCATCACTGTAATTCAGAAATTCTCTTTTCTTCTGTTCCGGCTTCTTATAGTCAGTATAAATGAAAGGAACATCGGTGAGGATATAAAACTCATCAGCTCCGGTCTGCGTGGCCAGGAGTGAAGATGCCAGATCCTTGTCAATTACAGCTTCGGCAGGTCGTACATCATTCTTTTCATCAAGATATACAGGTATTCCGCCACCTCCGGCAGCAATTACAATATTCCCCTTAAGAGCAAGATCCCTGATTACAGATTTATTTATTATATCTTTCGGCTCCGGCGATGGCACTACCCTTCTGAATCCACCTTCATTCTTAAGTTCCTCCCTGAATATCCAGCCTTTCTTTTGTGAAAGTTCATCGGCTTCTTTCCGGTTATAAATCTTTCCTATCCTTTTCTGAGGATCATTAAAGGCCGGATCATTTATATCAACCAGCACCGGGGAGACCAGGCAGATTACATTTCTGCTTATACCATGCCTCTTAAGTACATTCCTTAACATTCTTTCGATCATATAACCGATACCTCCCTGAGAATCAGCAACACAGATATCAACAGGCATCTGTGCTATATTATATATCTGTTCTCCGGCATCATTTCGCATAAGAATATTCCCTACCTGAGGGCCATTACCGTGTGTAATTATCAGATTATAACCATCATTCACCAGAAAGACCAGGTTCTCGAGTGTATCCGTCGTGTTCTGTTCCTGCTCATCAATGGTACCGATCTGGTCTCCCCTCAGAAGAGCATTTCCACCCAGTGCAATAACTGCAAGTTTACCTGACATATCTTAAAATCTATAATAAAATCTGACCTGTAAAATTATAAACATAATAATCATTTGACATATAGATGATTTGAAATTAAAAAAAAATGCTACTTTTACAAAACTCAAAAAACAGATCAGTGAGAGTCAGTGTATCGTTGCTATTTGCCGCAATCATTGCTGTAATGGGAAACTCCTGTATACATATGGGAGGTGTCAACTTAGATCAGGGAGAGATTCATTATTCCATAACTTACAGTGGTGATGTAGGTTTTATGCCCAAGGAGATCATGCCGAAAAACCTCATCGTATGCTTTAAGGATAACAAAATACTCTTTGATATATCGGCACCATTCGGCAATTCGGGAATCCTGAACCTTTCAAATCCTGAAACAGGAATATTCGACACATATATCAATCTTCTCGGATTCAAATATTTTTATCCGGCCAATCCCGGTGAAAATTATCCGGGCTTTGAAGCAATGGAAGGAATGGAGATACACAAGACTCCGGGTACCACAGTTATCTGCGGATTTAACTGCAAATCGGCTGAAGTCTCTTTCCCCGGTGATGATAAAAGAAAATACAAGATCTGGTATACCGACGAAATAAAAGTAAAAAATCCAAATGCAGCAACACCTTACAGTGAAATTAATGGTGTCCTTATGAAATTCTTTTTTGTGATGAATCAGACTGAGCTGCATTTTGAAGCCGAAACAGTCTACAAAAAAGAGGTACCCGACAGATTATTTGATAGAAAAGATAAATATGTCAGGATCTCCCGGGAGGATATAGATGAAATAATCGATAAATTCGTTAGTATGTGATTATGGCGCAGAGCGCAGAGCAGAGAGTTATTGACCCTGCGCTCTGAGCTCTGAGCTTTGAGCATCTGCCCTCTGCCCTCCGCCCTTTGCCCTTTACCCTTTGCCCTTTGCCCTTCGCTAAATTGTTTTTGGATTTCGAATAATTACTAACTTTGCCTTGCGTTTTAAATACGCATAACGGACAAGGATAAGAAAGACGTGTCTAAGAGATCTGATAAAACTTTAAAAAATAACGGAAAAAGAAAACCGTTCTTCACGGATGAAAGAATAAGGTTCATTACCGGTGTTCTTATTACCGGTTTTGCCGTTTATTTGTTCCTGGCATTTATTGCTTACCTTATATGGTGGAAAACCGATCTGAGCATTCCCCGTACCGATATTATTTCCGGTCCCGATGTGGAGGTAAAAAACTGGTCGGGAAAAAGCGGACACTATCTTTCCTATATTATGATCAGCAACGGTTTCGGACTGGGTGCATTTTTTATCCCCATGATCTTCGGAACCCTTGGTCTGTACCTGCTTAAATTTCCTAAAATACGCTTATGGAGCCTGACGGCAAAATTTGTGTTTGCCACAATACTGTTATCTTTTATCCTCGGATTTATTTTTGGCGAGGCTGAAGGATATCTTTACGGAGGTCCGGGCGGAGCTCATGGTTATCACATAACCAACTGGCTTAATGCTTTTGTGGGTAAACCCGGAACATCTATCATCCTGATCTTTCTCACAATAATTTATCTCGTATTCGCATTAAAAGTACCTTTATCAGCTTTCGGTCTGAAACTTCCCACATTCCTGTCTTTCCTGAAACGGAAAAAGAAAGAGGAAGGAACATCTGAACAGAAAAACATCATCAACGAAACTGAGCCCGGATCCTCTTTTCAAGCTTACAGGGATAAAGAAAATATCGGATTCCGTATTGACAACAGAACAAAGATTGATGATTCAGGTCACTATGATGATGAAATACTGGTAATTCCACCGGCAGGAGGATCTCTGATACATGATCTGGACAGTGATCAGTTCCTGCGTGTCAGGGAGAAAAAGCCAGGGATACATGTTACAAAACCTGAACCTGATGATCTTATGCCCGATGAGGAAGTGGAAAAGATAATGGAGAATTATGATCCCCGCCTCGATCTTTCCCATTATAAATTTCCGCCCGTTTCAATTCTGAAAGACCATAAATCCGGCAGCGCTTTCGACAATAACGAAGTACTCGAGAACAAAGAAAACATAATCAAGACCCTTGGTGACTATAAGATAAGCATTAAACATATTTCTGCAACTGTAGGTCCCACGGTAACACTGTATGAAATAATTCCTGAAAGAGGTGTCAAGCTGGCCCGCATCAAGTCTCTCGAGGACGATATTGCCCTCAATCTGTCAGCTATGGGAATAAGGATCATTGCTCCGATTCCGGGCAGAGGAACGGTCGGCATAGAAGTACCCAACAAAAAGCCTGAAATGGTATCAATGAGGTCACTCATAGCCTCCAGGGCATTTCTGGAATCAAGATATGATATAGCACTTGCTCTGGGACGGACGATCACAAATGATCCATATATTGTTGATCTTACGAAGATGCCTCATCTGCTGGTAGCAGGAGCTACCGGACAGGGGAAATCGGTTGGTCTGAATACGATCATCACATCTATCCTCTACAAAAAGCATCCGGCTGAGCTGAAATTTGTTCTGATTGATCCGAAAAGAGTTGAATTACCTTTATATTCAAAGATAGAACGCCATTACCTGGCAAAGCTTCCCGGTGAAGAGGATGCGATTATCACAGATACCCAAAAAGTTATCAATACTCTTTATTCTTTATGTATTGAAATGGACAACCGGCTCGAGCTTCTCAAAGCCGCACAGTCAAGGAATATCAAAGAGTATAATGAAAAATTCATTACAAGAAGGCTTAATCCGGAAAAAGGACACAGGTATCTTCCTTATATCGTTCTGGTGATTGATGAGTTTGCCGATCTGATCATGACTGCCGGAAGGGAAATTGAAGGACCTCTCGGAAGACTGGCACAGGTAGCAAGGGCAATAGGAATTCATCTTATCATTTCGACCCAGCGTCCGACCACGAATATTATTACCGGTTTTATCAAAGCCAACTTCCCCACCAGGATCGCGTTCAGAGTCTTTTCATCCATCGACTCGAGGACAATACTTGATGTCACGGGAGCTGACCGGCTGGTCGGTAACGGGGATATGCTTATTTCCTCAGGAGCTGAACCTGTAAGGGTCCAGTGTGCTTACATCGATACCTCCGAGATCGAGGAACTTACGGAATATATAGGATCACAACAGGGTTATCCCGATGCTATGCACCTTCCCGAATATATCAATGATAATGACGGCGGGTCTCCTGAAGTGGATATGAAGAAAAAAGATCCAATGTTTGAAGAAGCTGCAAGACTTGTGGTACAACATCAGCAGGGATCAACATCACTTATTCAAAGAAAACTGTCAATAGGATATAACAGGGCCGGTAGAATTATCGATCAGCTGGAAGCAGCAGGCATAGTCGGACCTTTTGAAGGAAGCAAGGCAAGAGATGTTCTTTGTATGGACCTGATGGCTTTGGAACAGATTTTGAAGAACCTTGAATAAAGACATTGATGAAAAAGCTATCTTTTATATATCTTCTGCTCATTATCTCAATCACCATATCGGCTCAGAATGATCCGAAAGCTGTCAGCATACTTGACAAATTCTCATCGACGGCGTCTTCAGCTCCTTCAATATCAATGAAATTCATAATGGTTACCGAAGATATGGCAGAGAAATCGAAGGATACAATTTCCGGAACGATCATTCTGAGTAAGGACAGTTACAGGCTTGACCTTCAGGACAACATAATATGGTATGATGGAGAGAACTCCTGGAGTTACCTGCCACTTGAAAAGGAGGTGACTGTTACACATCCTGATAAGAAGGATAATTCCTTCGAAACACGACCTTCATCGATTTTTACAATGTACAAAAAGGGATATAAATCAAGGCTGGTTGAGGATAGGAAGGATTCCTACCTCATCGATCTTTATCCCGAAGAAATAAAAGATGAGCTGATCAGGGTAAGACTGACCATTAAAAAAGCTTCTCTCGAACTTATGAGCTTCGAATACAAGAGAAGGGACGGAATAACTATAACACTTCTGGTACGGGAATATAGTCTGAAACAGCAGCCGGAACCCGGCATGTTCAGGTTTTATCCGGAAAAATACAAAGGTGTGGAGATTATAGATATGCGCTAGATCCTGTCAGGATAAGCTATTCTCGCATGATATATATTGGTTAGTCTTTTTTTGAAAGCACTTTTTATATCCGACATATCCTTATATGTTATCGGCACATCTGCAAACTGGCCATCCTGTTCCTGTAAATATATTATCCTTTCAACCAGTTCACTGATATTTTCTTCAGTGTATGAGTTGAGGCTTCTGGAAGATGCTTCGACGGCATCAGCCATCATTACAATGGCTGTCTCCTTTGAAAATGGCTTTGGTCCGGGGTAAACGAAATGCTTTTCCATCCCGTTTTCCTCCGGATGCAGATCCATATACTTCTTGTAAAAAAAATATGCAATTGTCGTTCCATGATGGGTCCGTATAAAATCAATAACAGGTACTGGGATCTTATAATTTTTGGCAAGTACAATACCGTTTTTCACATGATTGACAATGACCTTCGAACTTTCCCTTGGATCCATATTCTCATGCGGGCTTACCCCTTCCTTCTGATTTTCTATGTAGTATGTCGGTTTTGCGATCTTACCGATATCATGATAAAGCGCTCCTGTGCGCACAAGATTTACATTTGCCCCTATTGTTCTTGCTGCTTCTTCTGCCAGGTTTGAAACCTGAAGGGAATGTTGAAATGAGCCGGGTGCTTCGACAGCAAGCTTTCTCAAAAGAGGTTGATTGATATCAGCCAGTTCGAGAAGTGTTGTATCAGATACCAAAAGGAATTCCTGCTCGAAAAGCAATATGAGCGGATAACTTAAAAGAATCAGAAGTCCGTTAAAGGCAAGCATGAGAAAATCATAAGGATCATACTGTACTTCCGGTACAGAACGCATCAGTATGACACCCGAATATAATACCGTATTACTGATGATCACAACCAGGGATGTAAACAAAAGCCTTGATTTCCGGAAATTACTGGTCAGGGAAAAGATCGCCACCATTCCCGATATAAATGAGATCAGTATGAAAATATGGGAATCGGGCACCATAAAACCTGCCAGCATGATAGTGATCAGCAGTATGAACAGTGCCAGCCTTGCATCATAGAACGTTCTGATTATTACCGGAATAATTGCAAATGGTACGAGAAATATGATGTTCTTTGTGTTAAGATCTGATACAACCCGGGTGACTATCAGAAATGTAAGGATTGCCAGAAGTATGAAAAAAGTTTTAAGTACCACACGTAATACTTCCTGTCTGAATTGAAGAAGGAAGAAGAATAAAACGGTATAACAGGTTGCAACGATTATAACAGTTCCCGTTATCTGCCTGAAGCTAAATTCCTTTTTCCATGTCAGTATTATCACAACAGCTATTATGCTGACCAGAAAAATGAAAATATGCTGTATATTTTTTCTGATACCGGGGAATTTGTCAGTAAAATCTGATGTTTTTAGCATTGATCCGCTTACTTTTCATCGGTAAAAATAGCAAATATTGTTCAGATTGGGCGGAAAAGTGAGAGATGAGAGATGAGAGATGAGAGATGAGAGGTGAGTGATGAGCGGTGAGAGGTGAGTGATGAGAGATCGGAAGAGCGTCGTGTAGGGAAAGAGTGTAGGATAGGGTGGGGG
>CAYQZL010000084.1:0-19455 GCA_964421975.1 uncultured Rikenellaceae bacterium | reverse complement strand
TATGGATATTGAATATCAATACGATATGAAAAATATATAATCTTCTCACCCCGACCAAAAAAGGTTCATTATCAGTTATTTAAAAGGTTTTATGAACTGAATATGAACCGACAAAATGAGAAAATGCAACTTAAATTGGATCGTTTTTCTCATTTTAAGCAACACGACACCTTCATCATTTAATTGGTGAAGGTGTTTTTTATTAATTTGTCGGGTAAGTCCCGGAATTAATAAAAGAGGTTGCCATGAAGAAAATCATTCTGACACCGAAGAACTATATGACCTGATATGGTCGAAACCGGTCGCAACATTATTATCGTTGTGTAATCAGGTCTAACGGTTTGTAATTAACATAATATGTTGTTTTGCCAAGTTTTATGGGCTTTAGCATTGAATTAGCTGCCAGGGACCTGATTGAAGAATACAGGCTCCTTTTCATCGACTGGGTGGCAGGATTTGATAAATGGGATTATGTAATTGAAGGTGGGGCCTTTTTAATCCGCCCGGAGTTGGACCATTTGATAAAGACCCTGATGATGATATATAATTTTTTGGTTTAAAAGGAGAAAATGATAAATAGATAACAGTCTACCTGTTCTCCTCAAAAAAAATACTTAACTCCAAAATATATAGTATTGAAATACAGATAATTATTATATTACCTGTATTCTTAGGATACATTCTCACACTCACACATTAATCGACTCCAAGCTGATGATTTTCATCAATGAAAGAAAATTCCCGTTAATGGAATATTTCATAAATTTATACATGCTTTTAACAAAACTGCATATACCCTCCTCAGGGCAAAACATTGTTCACCGGACAACACTGTTTGAGAAACTGGACTCCGGACTGGACAGGAAGCTGATACTTGTTTCTGCTCCGGCAGGGTATGGCAAGACAACCCTGTTAAGTGACTGGATCTGCAAGAACAATATTCCTGCTGCCTGGCTTTCATTGGACAATGGCGATAATGATCCGGCGGTTTTTTTAAGTTATGTAATTTCGGGAATTCGAAGTATTCACCCCGATTTTGGACAAAGTGCCCTTCGCCTTTTAAATTCCCCCAATTCACCATCAGTCGAATCAATTGCCAGCCTGTTAATTAACGATTTACTAGGCATAAACAAGGATTTTTTGTTGGTATTGGACGATTTTCATCTGATCAGGAGTAATGAAGTATCGAAACTTGTAATTTATTTTCTAGAGCATATTCCCGGAAATATTCATTTTGTGATTCTGACACGTTCCGACCCTGCACTATCACTTTCAAGGTTAAGGAGTCAGCATCAGCTGGTAGAAATGCGATTATCAGACCTTGGTTTTTCGGCAAATGATATTTTTGTTTTGTTCAATAAGAAGTTGAAAATCCGATTATCAAATGATGACGCAAGTTCGCTGGAAACAAAAACTGAGGGATGGATAGCCGGACTGCAACTGGCGGCTTTATCGATGCAGGGTCGGGAAGATATCTCAAAATTTGTCAGGGATCTGAAAGGTGACAATCGCTACATAATGGATTACCTGATGGAGGAGGTGCTTAAGATCCAGACGGATGACATCAAGGAATTTTTACTTCAGACCTCAATACTGGAGCATATGTCTGCTCCTCTTTGCAATGCTGTTTTGGACAGAAATGACAGCCAAACGATTCTTGAGACATTGGAAAAGAATAACATGTTTGTTATTCCCCTGGATGAGGAGAGAACCTGGTACAGATATCATCACCTCTTTTCAGATTTACTGAAACAGAGATCTTCGCTGCAATTTGATTCCCGGCTGGCAAAGTTACATAATAAAGCCTGTGACTGGTTTGAGCAGAACGGTATGTATGAATATGCCCTGAATAATGCATTAATAATAAAAAATTACGAAAAGAGTATTGAAATACTTGGCGGGATAGCAGAGGGAATGTGGAAAAATGGACTGCACACTTCTATTTTGAAATATTGTGATTTAATCCCTGATCATCTGGTTAAGAAGAATCCAACCTTATGTTTATATTTTTCATGGATCCTTATTACCACAGGTCAGGTTCAAAAAGCTGAACCTTTTCTGGCAAGCGCCGAAAATATAACTAAGAAGGTAATTAATGATCCTCTTTCATCAGAAGATGCAAAAAGTTCTAACAATAAATTACTAAGCAAAATATCTGTTGCTTTTGCTTACATGAATACATTTACAATGTCTTCAGATAAAGTATTGGATTATGCCCGAACTGCCTTGAAATACCTGTCAGATGATGATTCATTATGGTTAGGCTGGATATGGTATTCTGTCGGAATGGCAGAAATGTCAAGGGAAAATTTAAAACAAGGGGCAGCAGCACTTCAGAGTTCTCTGGAATTTAGTAAGAAATCGAACAATTTATATCTGATATCTGAAATTGCATATGAAATAGCTTATTATGAAATGACTAATGGCCATTACAAAGCAGCCTGTAAGCATTGTTCTGATCTATTAAAATACATGAAAGTAAATGGGTATTCGGAAATAGCAAGAGCAGAATGGACTTATACAAGTTTAATTACAATGATGTCAGTCATACAATGTATCTGGACTGATCTTGATTCCGCCTGGGAGAATGTAAAAGCGGCGTACGAATTAAGTAAAAATGAAAAAAACATCGCTCAAAGAATAAAGGTATTACTGGCTTATTCATATGTATTATATGCACGTGACGACAAAACCGGAGCAATAACCAAACTAACCGAGTTGGAAGAGGTAATGAAACAATTCAAAGCCTCTCATCATGTGACAGATACATATGTGGGCTGGATGATAAGAATACTTATTGATTCAGATCAGATTGACAAAGCCAGCGATTTTGCTCATGAATATGGATTAGGTCTTAATAAGAAAATAACATATAAAGAGGAATTCTCATATATTAATTTTGTTCGCTTGTTACTTGCTCAAAATAAATTAATTGAAGCAGATTCAATGATTTCAGATTTATATTCCCTGGCTAGTTCAGGTAATAGAATTGAAAGATTAGTTTATTTAAAAATCTATTATGCTCTCATGTATAAGATGGCAGGAGATCGGCAAAAATCTGTAAATAGCTTAATTGAAGCTATGGAATTGGCTGCAGATGAAGATCTCCTGATATTCTTCCTGTTTGACTTATACTATACTGTCGACCTATTGGATGAAGTTTATAGAATGCAAGCTGCCGGGAATACCAGAATACCTGATAGGTTTATACAGAAGCTCAGGCAGGCTGTTGATTCAAAGATCAGGCAATCAAAAGGATCACGAGATCTGGGATTTAGTGCCCGTGAAATTGAAACTTTGAAACTGATGGCAGAGGAACTGTCAAACCAGGATATTGCTGACAGGCTATTTGTTTCAATTAATACAGTAAAGACACACCTGAAAAATATTTTCCTGAAGCTTGATGTTGACAGCCGCACAAAAGCGGTGATGAAAGCTAAAGAGATCAGACTGATCTGAAAACGGAGAAGTCATAATTAAAATCACCCTCAAAATCACCCGTGCAGGTGATTTTTTTTTGTCTGGCCTCACTGACCTTTGCTGAGTATTTAATACGATCAAAATGACAGGAAAAGCAAGGATAGTGATAAAGGGACATCTCGATAAACAATGGATGAAACAGTTTGAAGGAATGAAGATCAATTACGAAGCAGGCAGCACTATTCTTTCAGGAAACCTGAAGGATGCTGCTCATTTACACGGAATATTAAATACAATCCGTGATTTGAACTTAACACTTGTATCAGTTAATCCTGATGGAAATTAGAATACCCAAAAAGAAATTTTATTAATCCTATCTATAATGAAAAAGTTAATCTTTACAACGCTGACGATTGTTATGTTTTCAGCACTGGCACTTTGCCAGAATGAAAACGAAGATGCTAATCTCAGAAGACATTCACTTGGAACTACCTTTTTCCTGCTCGGAAATATTGTTGATTCAGTAAAATTCATCCAGCTGAACTATGGGTACAGGCTCACACCTAAGGATAACCTAATTGCCGAAGCCATAACCTGGACATACTACGAACCGTTGGGTACCTATGGCTCTTCGGATAAGTATTATCCCGGGAAAGTAACTGCTTATGGCATTGGGCTAGGATATCAGCGATTCTTATGGAAAAACCTTTTTGCAACAGTCGAGTCAACATTCTTTATTCAGCAATTCTATGATAACAACGACGCCAAAATCCAGAAGGGATTCCAGTTGTATCTTCAGTTTATAGCGGGATACCGTTTTGAATTCTTTCAAAAGAGATTCTTTATTGAGCCGGCCATCGCTCTCAAATACTGGCCTGTAAACACCAATTTCCCTGTATCCTTTGTATCTGTTGAAAACGGCGTACAAAAATACAAATTTGAGCCAGCCCTGAATTTTGGGTTTAGATTTTGATTTTTTTTTCCGCTGAGGCACTCAGATAATAAGGACTACTAATTCTAAAAGCAAAAAAAATGAAAAAGTTAATTTCAACTTCACTTATGATTGCCGTGTTTGCAACAATGGCATTCAGTCAAAACTCTCCAACGAAAGAGAGATTTTCAGCCAGAGGCGCAGGTCCATACCACAAATTCTCGGTAAGCACCACTTACTTGACATTCCTCAATTTTGGACCGGAGGAACAAAATATACATATGTGCGAATTTCACTTTGGATACAAAATTACTCCAAAAGACAAGCTTGAAATCAAGGTAGCCTCCTGGGAACTCTTTGAACCTATGGGCATTCCCTGGGGACCAGATAAGATGCAGGAAAGCGAAGCATATCCAGGTAAACTCAAAGAAAGTGGTATAGGTCTTACGTATCAGCGGTTACTTTGGAAAGGGTTATTCGCTCAAATTGAAATATTGCCGTTATGGAAGACTTATCTGGATGAAAATAAAGATAAGATTGATGATGGTTTCAAGCTATATTCTTCCTATCACCTTGGGTACCACATCCCTCTGTTAAAAAACAGATTTTTTATTGAGCCACAGATTCACTGCAATTATTGGCCAATTGATACCAAAGCTCCCCAAAGTTTTCAAGAGAAAGAAAGCAAATGGAATAATTATTTCCTCTTTGAACCCAACTTATATATAGGGGTCAATTTTTGAAATCAATCAAAGGAAAAATCAGCATCCCATATTTAAAAATCATACAAATGAAAGCAATAGTATATTCTGAATATGGTCCCCCTGATGTATTTAAAGTTAAAGATATGCCAAAACCTTCTCCGAAAGATGATGAAGTGCTTATAAAAGTCGAGGCAGTCTCTGTTAATTTTGGAGACATAATTGCAAGGAATTTCGGGAATATATCTTCCAGGGAATTCAATATGCCTTTCCTGATCTGGATTTTTGCCAAACTCAGTTTCGGCCTCAGAACTCCCAGGATCAGGATCCTTGGAAATTCTTTCTCCGGGGTAATTGAGCAGACAGGAATCAAAGTAAAGCAATTCAGGCCTGGAGATTCTGTTTTTGGATATACGGGAGAAAAAATGGGTGCCTATGCAGAGTATCTGTGCATGCATGAAAACGGACTGGTTGCTTACAAACCTTCAAATATTTCACATGAAGAGGCTTCAGCAATTCCTTATGGAGCCCTGATGGCTTTTTGTCTGTTGAAAAAAGTAAATATTATAAGAGGCCAGAAAGTATTAATAGCAGGTGCCTCCGGAGGTATTGGTTCTGCCGCAGTTCAACTGGTCAGAAACCATTTCGGAGCAGAAGTCACGGGAGTATGCAGCACAGGCAGCATGGATTATGTAAAGGATTTGGGTGCCGGCAAGGTGATTGATTATAAAAACGATGATTTTTCCGGAAATAGAGAGACCTGCGACCATATTATTGATGTTCTGGGGAAAAGGTCATGGTCATCTTATAAATCATCCCTGAATCAAAATGGAACCTGTTTGCTGGTAAGTTTTAAAACTAAAAAGCTGTTTTGCATGGCCTGGACCTCAATATTTTGTAATAAGAAACTAATCTGTGCACTGGCATCTCCACAGTCAGATGATCTGAAATTCATTAAGGTACTTGTCGAAGAAGGTATAATCCGTCCGGTAATTAACAGGGTATTTCCATTTGATGAGGCAGCGAACGCGCACAGAGATCTTGAAAACAAAGCGAGAAAAGGAAATGTTGTAATCCGGCTGAGCTCCCGGGAATTGTAAATTGTGTTATTAAAATTATTTGTAAATTAACTAATTATGAAAAAACAGATAATTGTTGCGATAGTTGCAATGCTAATCTCTTCATGCACAAATGAACATGGCAGGGACAATAATGAGTTTTTCGTATTTGAGCCCGATATCCGGCTTTTTACGAGTTATGCTTTTATGAACGCTGCCGGATACAATCATGAATGGAATGCAACTATGCATCCCATTAGAATTGAAGTAAGAGAATACCTCGATCCAATATTGACTGATGATTATAGACAGCAGATTCACAAATATTATGAAAAAGCAGGAGGAGGAGATTTTTATGCATATGGAGTTTATGCGATCAATTCAAAAAATCCGCCCGATTTTGGGTTGATTTGTGATACCTGCCAGAATGAGGATATTGCCAGGTTTGAAATGTATGATTCTTTACTGAAGGATTTTTATGGAAGAGCAAATATAGCCGGACTTTGGAAGAAGTACTATCCGAAGCTCCTGGAGATCAACCTTCAATACAAACCATTTGCGGAGATTGCGATTAAGCAGATAACAGAGTATTGCCGTGTTGATTCAAATTACTTCCGGGATAAGGCAGATGGGAGATTCTACTACCAGCAGATCCCATTGATGTCTTATTTTACAGCCTTTTTTCATGAAACCGGGAGTGATTACTGGGTTATCAGCGGTCCTTCGACAGGTGAAGCTGATCCGAGTGCCTTTTATCATGAACCTCTTCATAAGATTATCAATCCAATTGTCGAGAGTTATCCTGAACTTAGTATGAAGATTGATGATCTGGTTGCTTTGTCACAGGAAAAATTAGAGGGCGATTACAACAATATTACTCCACTGATCTGTGAATCATTTGTAAGAACAATCGATAGAATCTTGTGCGCCAGGTACAATAAATTTACAGATGAAAAGCTCCGGGAGATGGTGGAGGATGAATACCGGCTTGGCCATATCCTCTCTTTTTATCTGCTGGAGAACCTTCCTGATTATGAAGCAGGCAATAAAACATTGAGAGAATTCTATCCTGAATTGATTTCCAATATAGATATTGCACATGAAAAGGAGAGGTGGGTAAACTATTGGAAAAGCCAGGAGAAAAAATAGTATATATTGCGCAGCCAGATAATAATAATTATGAAACAAGCTCCCGGTATAATTGAGTTTTTCATTTTTGTTTTACTTATAACTTCTTGCAGAAGGGTGGAAAACTCTGTTCGGCCGGCACCGGTCAATGAGAAGGGAGGTTACTTTTTTACAGCCAGGGATGGATCGAAAATATATATCCGGGAGTATGTTCCTGTGACTAATCCTTCCAAAACCGTTTACATAATGTCGTGGATAACCGGTATTAATCACAAAAACGAAGAGGATATAATTGACATTCTGAGCAATAATATAAATCGTGTTGTCGTCGTACATCCCCGCGGCACAGGTTACTCTGAAGGTGTTAGAGGAGATACTGGCCCTGATGATATTATTGATGATTACTGTGAAATTATTAACAATGACAGCGCTTATGTGTCAGGTAATAAGAAGGTTATCCTGTTTGGACATAGCATGTCTTGTGCCATTGCCCTTGAGGTGGCTGCAAAACTAAATGATATTGGCGGGATGATACTGGTAAACCCTCCATACAGGCTAAAACCTGCAAAGGGAATGAGTCCTGGCTTCTCAGATTACCTGAATTATATAGGATATTATGTTTTTGCGCATCATAAACCCATTGTAAACATGGCGGGGAATCCTTCTATAATAACGGATGAATCGGACAGGATGGAATCGGAACTGAGGAATAAAGACACACTTATTGTTAAATACTTCAGTATGCGTTGTATGGCTGAGTCAAAAAAAATGATGAAAGCAATGATTAAGAATGCCCGGCAGGCAGATTATCCATCGTTGCTTCTGCATGGCGAAAATGACAATATTGTCCACAAATCTGGTTGCGATGAGATTTATTCTGCATGGCAGAGTGATAAGAAGAGTTATGTAACAATAAAAAACGGTTCACACGGCAGATCAACTGTGGTAAGAGGAGCCGAAACCATTGTAAAATGGATAGGTAGTTTATAGGCACCGTGATCGTCGACGCTGATCTGATTTTATGACCTGGTATGGTAGACACTGGTTGATTTATTATCGTCGTGTAATCAGGTCTAACAGTTTGTAATTAACATAATATGTTGTTTTGCTATGTTTTACGGGCTTTAGTATTGAATTAGCTGCCAGTTCTTTAAGATAAACAGCAGCAGTTTGCCGGTGAGCGATGCCCTTCTTTACGACTAATTCTATTTTAAGATAGGGGATGGTAAACATTAAATCGTATAGTTCATGCCTTTTGTTGAATTTTTCCAAAACCTGCATTGTTTTCTCCTCCATCCCCTTCTTTAATTGGATAATTCCCCGGATTTTTTGGATTGTAAGATTTGCAGTTTCATTTACTGCTGTAGTCATAAACATTATCCAATCACGCCAATTTTGCTTTTCAGTCACTTCCCTCAATAATCGATAATAATCCTGCTTGTTATCTATTATATACGAGCTCAGGTATATTACAGGATGAGACAGCAGGTTTTGTTGTACCAGGTAAAGGCTGTTTAATATTCTGCCTGTTCTTCCATTACCATCACCAAAAGGGTGAATCGATTCAAATTGATAATGGAGAAGTGCCAGTTTAATTATCGGATCAAGTTTACATAAGTCCGGTTCGTTTATAAATAGCTCAAGATGTTTAAGTTTCTCTCTTAAAACATCTTCACAGCACGGTGGGGTATATACAATTTCGCCAGTGATATTGTTTTTTAGTGCGGTACCCGGAGTCCTTCTGATGCCACTTGTATTCTGAGTTATCTTTTGAACAACATATACCATAAGGTTTGTTGATATTATGTTGTTCTGTTCTTTCATATAATTTAGTCCTGCGTACAATGCTGTCCGATATCCAAGTACCTCTTTAGTTGCTGAAGTTGTTCCAGTTTCTTCAGCTGCAGCCTGGTAAAGTTCATCCTGGGTAGTAACAATGTTTTCTATTGCGGAACTATCCTTACTTTCCTGCAGTACAATTGTATTTATCAGAAGATTATAAAGTGATTCCCGGGGAAGCGTCTCACAAAGTCCCTTAAGTTCTGCCAGGCTCCTGGCAGCTTTAACAGCATGATTAATTAGTAATTCACGGGTAGCTACATCAAATACCGGAGGAAGATCAGGAAGATCATTATAGGGAGTTGTTCTATTGTAGGTCATTGTGTCGATTATTAACAGTTAATTCAACTTTGAGATCTCTATTGCATTTATCATTCGACATAAGATTTATTTTATGTCGAATATATGAAGAAAATTCGACACCAACAAGTTTTCATGTCGAATGAGTACAACAATATTATAATTTATGTCGAATAAAACAGTTCCTGGCTTTTCCTTGAATTATTCGAAATCTGGATTGAAACTCTCGCTGGGATTAATTGAAACGTCCTATTTACCAGAAAGGAAAAGAGATCCTTGATATGGCAAGTAAAATTACCGCTCTTATCCCAGAGAACGATGAGTAACTTACAGATATTAAAGCCTGCATTTAGCAAATTACTTGGCTTCTCACCCTGACAAAAAAAGGTTTCTTTTCATAAACACTTGAACAGAGCAGGTCATATTCTGTAACAATGATCGCAGCAGTCATTACCCTCCATTAAGGTTTTTATTCTGGAGAATTGAATATTGGGATTAAACGCCTTTGCCCAGGCTTCATCACCATGACACAGTGTGGCATATCCGATTTCGGCTGCATCCACTTCTCGAAAAACTTTGGCGTTAAGGCACTCTGTTACTCTCCATGAAACGAGATCTTCCCTGTTTTCAATAACCTCAATGGTCAGGATCGTCTTATAACCTTCATCTTCATAGAATGGCCTAACAAAATCCTGAAGGATATTTTCTGGTTTGTAGGTGGCAACTGAACTGTAATAATCTTCTGTTGATTTCTTAAGGGCATCTATCAGGTTGTCGTGCCCCAGATAATTAGCAATCCGTTTCATCCTGTCTGCGTAAAGTCGGGCTCTGAAACTGTATGCCTGTTCGTACGAATAACCGGTCTTTCTATTGAACTTATGAACAGGCTTTTTCATAATATCAGGATTATTTGCTGAGGCAAAGATTTGAGAAAATCCTAAACATCCCAGTGTACATACCGGGATACTCCTTGTCAGAAATGATCTTCTGTTTTGCAACTGATATGCATCCGATTTTTTCATTAAAGTATAGATTTATTGCCGGCTTGTCTGATCAATGAAAGCACCTAATGTCGCTGCATCTGCAGGATCGTATTTTGAAGTTTTATCAAGGGGATCAAAGCTGACACCTGAAAAACGGGCATCAAGGAATCCTATTGCCTCCTGATGTTCATTCAGGAGCTGATTGGCAAATTGCGCTGATGGAATTCTCAAATTAGACTTATCAATATAATCCTTTGAAATACCTGTATAAAGATGAAGCTTATCAATTATTTTACTGCGGACAGAATCAGCCAGGTTATTCCCCTGGGCTAAGGCCTTTGAATATTCTCCGAGGGCAAAATCACTGACTTCTTTCAGTAACTGACTCATATCAGAAGGCGGATCAGGCAAAACTTTATGATACCATGCTACAGCTGTATATGTGGGGAGAGTGAATAATGCTCCGAAATCATAGCCCTGTGAGTCATCAAAAACCATCCCGAGATCTGTTGCCACAGAAACCAGAATCACTCCGTTAAATGACATTCCTTCGTTGCGCTGCAAATAATCAACAATTCCAGCGGACCTTGTTGTGCCATAACTCTCCCCAAGCAGATATTTTGGTGAGTTCCACCGGCCATTCTCTGTAATATATTGCCTTATGAAACGCGCAAATGATTCAATATCAGAATCCACACTCCAGAAATCCTTATCTTTTGACTCTCCTGCCACAACGCTGATTCCTGTACCAACTGCATCAATCATAATAAGATCCGTTTTATCCAGAATACTGTAAATATTATCAACAACTTTATAGGGTGGTGGCGGAATGAATGAAGGATCATTGGTTAAGATCCTCTTTGGTCCAAGAGACCCCATGTTAAGCCATATGGAGGGATATCCCGGTCCGCCGTTATAAGCGAAGGTAATCGGCCGGCGGCCGGGATCAGTAACATCATTCCTGATATAGGCAAAGTATCCAATGCTCGCATAAGGAAGATCCTTTGAGTTGCGCACAATAAGTGTCCCTGCGGTTGCAGTATAGGAGATGTTTATACCTCCGGCTGTTAATTTATGCTGGGTGACCGACTGAACAGGTTTAGGTATAACCTCAGATTTGTTTTTGGAAGTATCCTGCAAATTCATTTTTGGCAACGGACTTCCTGTCAAGGCAGAATTATAAAGCAGGATTGCGGCCAGCATGGCTGATAATCTTTGAATAAATGCTTCTTTCATTTTATATAATTTTGAAATGCTTTTATTAATTTGGGTGACACATTAGTTTCTTATCTCATCTCCCCTATAAGGCTTTGAAAAGAACTTAGCAACAGTTGAATTAAAAAGATCGGGATTTTCACTGGTTACCCAGTGGGTTTCATCTGAGAAGATGCACAGATTAGCTCTCGGTATGTTTCTGTAAATATCAAGTGTATGTTCCTCTTTGATCACATCCCTGTCGCTTGATAATATCAATACAGGCGATTTTATCTTTTTCAGATCCAAAGTCGAAATATGTGGTTGGAATTCCATTAGTCTATTAAGTTGATTGATAAGATACCAGTTGCGGGTTGTATCATTTCTATTAAGCATTTCTTCCGCATGTATACGGTCTTTGTGTATTTGTTCAACTATGGATGAATATAGTACAGTTGTATCGGGACTGAGGTTTGCCCCAAATGCTGCAATCTTCTTTACCTTCTCCGGAAAGTAAATTCCCATCAGTAACGCAATGATCCCGCCGTCACTTCTCCCTATTACGTAAACTGAATCTAAATGCAGGTGATCCAGCAGAGAAATCACGTCTTTTGTCATCAGCATATAAGTAAGTGTATCACTGCCCAGCTCAGATTTGCCCCTTCCCCTGCAATCCATGGTTATTACTTTATAATTCTTAGAAAAGCATTCAATCTGATGTTTCATCCCTTTAATATTTCCTCCATTGCCATGTAACAATACAAGAGGATCTCCATAACCATAAGCCTCATAGTAAAGGTTTACACCATTTACAAACAGATATTTACCGGTGCTTTTATTGTCCCCGTAATTTATTATGGTCTGAGCTTCGGTTTTAAGCGAATCCCTGCAGTCTGCAAGCAATACTACCAGGATGAAGATGAGGCCGATTGATGGTTTCATTTTTAGTATCAAACAAGTATAATCTACTTCTCTAGGTAATCTTTCATTTCTGATAAACATTATCTGAATTGTCAGCATCTGGGATTAGTTTATCTCCCAGTATTATTTTCTTTACATTCTTGCCTGATTTGAGCTTAACAGAATAATCAGTTATACCTGTTTTCCAGATATCCAGGTTCTTGTATATCTTCTCCTGTGAGTTATCATCATAGGTGATCTCAAGCCTGACCGGCACGGGAATATTTCCCTTTCTTTCAATAATAATCCTTTTCTTGTCAACAGATTTGATTCGAAGGTCAGCATAACCATATTCAAAATAGCATGCTTTCCAGAACCAGTTAATATCTTCAGAGGCGAACCGGCTGAACGTATTGAAGAAGTCATAAGGTGAAGGATGCTTGCCGTTCCATTCAGACATAAAATCTCTTGTCGCTCTTGCAAAAGCTTCTTCTCCAATTAGTTCTTCAAGAAGCAGCAAGGCAATACAGGGCTTTTCGAGATAGAGAAATAAAAAGCTTGAAAAACTCATCCCAGACTCTGCAGTGATTACCGGGTAATCGGGTAACCTTCCTGATTTATCTGCATATTCCGGCAGGTCTAATTGTTCGTGCATTGAGAAATCGTCTCCCCTGAACCTGTTCTCAAGGAATTCGGTCCATCCTTCATCCATCCATCCGAACTGGGTTTCATTGAAACCCATAAAAAACGGTGTGTAATTATGGAACAGCTCATGGACAACTATGGCATTATGTAAATCAGGATCAGAGTGAAGTGCATCATTGGCTACCATGGGAAATTCCATACTTACGCCAATGGGCATCCCATTGAAAAAGGAAGTTGCATGGGAATATGGAAAAGGTATTCCCGGAAAATCAGCAGAGGCCCATAATATGGCATCCCTGGCGACCGCAAGTGTTTTTGAATATTGTGAGGAATCAACCGGATAGACAATATCGACCAATACTCTTCTGTTCGATCGGTTATCGGCTATTATCGACGTGCCTTTCCACAGATATTCCTTTGCCACTGCAAAGGCAAAGTCCGGAACATGCTCTGCCGTAAAATGCCATACATTGCCTTTGATGATGCTGCTTTTATGATCTTCAGGGGCAATTATGGACACTATAGAATCATGTCTGCGGGCAAAATTGAGTTTATCAATTATTTTCTCATCAAGAACGCTGTAAAGATTGTCGCACTCTCCTGTTGCCCAGACCATATAATCATCAGGAACATGCACTGTAACGTCATAATTGCTGAAATCATTATAGAACTCCTTCAATCCCAGATGAGGTGTGTCATCCCATCCTCTCATATCATCATACACTGCAACCTGGGGATACCAAAGACCAAAGAAAAAATCATTATCATACCGCCCCATCCGTCTCAAATTTGATGAGGACGATGGTATTGAGAAACTCCATTCCAATTCTATCAGACATGATCCCCCTGAGAGGATTGAATCTGTCAGACAGATGCATAAGTCAGTACAGAACAGAGTCACCTGTCTGGAATCAACGGGCTTGTTATCGAGCATATACCTGATGCCATTGATTTTCAGGCTTCCTATGTATGTACCATCGGTAAGATCTTCCTCCGGGACAGGAATGACACGTGCTGTGCCCTTCTTATAAACATCCTGGTAAAGCCGGAAGTGTATTTCCTTCAGTGCAGCAGGGCTATTATTATGATAAATTATTGATCCTTTCCCTGAAAGCATGTTCTTTGAAGCGTCAACAAAGGCTTCAAGCTTATAATCGGAGGAATTCAACCAGTACCTGGCTCCGGGTTCTCCGGTTCTTGTTCGGGTCTGGTTATTTACAGCTTTCTGAAATTCCCGGAACTCATATAATGATTTGTTCTGAGCATTTGAAAAGCTGTAAAATGCCAATGCAAATAAGAAAGAAAAAGAAATTGCTTTCATGTCTTTAATCATTGTAAGTCAAGGGATTCATTTAATTATTATTCTCCCGGGGGCATATCACTGTTCCAGATATCAACGATTGCTTTCCACTCCCCGTTAATCTTTCTGTAAATAGTAATCCATTTGTCTGTTTCTTCGACAATCCCGCCGGGTGTGCTTATACTTAGCAGGGAGTTACCTCTGACATAGGCAAGGTCTCCTGAGGCTGAGACTTCAATAGTGTCTATAGCTGATTTAAATGATTCATGAAGAATTGTTGTATCAGCAAACCAGGATTCCTGGGATTCCCGGATAGCCTGAAAACCCGAACAAGCCGGAACGTTGGCATTCATTATTACAGCTTCAGGCGCAAAAATGTCCATGATTTTATCAATGTCTTTTGCTACGATGGCAGCGGTCCATTGTTCTTCGATATTTTTGATTACCTCTGCTTCAGCCTGGATATCAATAACCGGTGTGCGGTTGCATGCTGTTAAAACAGAAAAGGCAGCCAATAACAACATATTTTTTTTCATTTTGTAGCTATAATTGTTAACTTTTATTGATGAATTCTATATCAAATTTACACCTTAATAAACCGGAAGTCAATTTTTTGTGTCAGGAATTTTAGATGGCAATTGCTAACAGTTATATGCATTCATTAGAGAAGTGAAAAATAGTTCCAACCAATTCCTTTTAACTAATAGCGGTTTGCAAATATGGGCATGCCGGGTTTCTTTATTAACCTACTTTAAATCTGCTGATTTCGCCCAGCTTATAATATACTGAAAGCTAATCTTTGTATTTTCCCAGGAGAAACTCATTGGATAACTGTTGAGAATCCATCACTTTTTAATTCAACAGTCGATAAATTCTTTTCGGAACCTTACAAGGGGTAAGAGATAAGAAAGTCCTGGTGATTTCTTTGTGGTAAAAATCCTTAACCTTAAAAGAATTAAAAGGATCACAAAGTTCATGAATTAATCAGGCTAGTTGATGGACAATATAGACAATGGTTTCAATCCAGATTACTTTTTAATCATTTCCAACAATCGGTGAAACCACCGATATTTCCTATTTATAACCTTGTTAAAATAATCCACCCAAAATGAGGAGTTAAATCCTTGTTGGTTTTTTACTTATGTTAACTTTTTTCAGACTTCCTTCTAAAGTGGTCAAAGAAAGACGAATTTCTGAAAAATCAGACACTTACAAGACCATTTGGGGGAGTCTTTTTGGCCGGGGCTAGTTTGGTGCTAGGATTTGAGTGAAAATAGGAATTTTTGGTTGAAAAAATAGAAAAGAAATATTCCTCCACCAACAAAAGCATCCTCTGACATTAATTGATGAGGTATAAAGGCAGTTAATCGAGGACTATGACAAGCTTTTATACCTTATTTTCCGTGTTTAGGGGCAGTGCAATGTTAGGATTAACTCCAGTTTTAACCAACAGTATTGAAATTAAACTATTGGATTAAATATTTTCTATTGCGCTTTCCAGAAACCATCTACAATTGCTTTCCAAGAACCGTTAGTTTGTTTTTTCCAGATAATTATATAAGAACCATGCGTTTTTATTAGTTCTCCATTTTCAGAAGTCACTTGCTTGTCCCATGAACCGTTTGTATAACCAAAATCTCCAGACTCAGATACAACTGCATTTTCAACATGCCAAGTTATGTAGTATCCAGGTGCAGAAAATCCTGTGATGACCATTTTTCTGAGTTCTTCCATGCCACGAGTTATTTTACCATTAAAATCAATCACAAAAGCATCCTTATCATAGAACTCAACATAGCCGTTTACGTCTTTAACGGTAGCAGTTTCTGACCAAGTTTTGTCAGCCTGACGCAGAGCCTGTAACTCAGCTTCCAGATTTACTTTATGTGCATTATTGCAAGAGAAAAATGTTAGAGAGGTAATCGTAAAAAAGATACAGGTTAAGTTCTTCATGATGCTAAAGATTAAAGGGTTAAAAGAAATAATCTATCCAACCAAAAATATGTATCCAAGTTACATTCTATATAAGCCAAAATCAAATATTTTTAATTCACCACATATTAACTTATGGCTGTGCGAAGTGCTATTTAATGCTCAGGATTTTTTAAATAAACATCCTCAATATGAATGGATGAATGGATTGATTAAAGACAGACCAACGCAGCCATGGATTATATTTAAGGCCGGAGAGAATAAATAAAAAAACCTATTAATTAACCTCACTCCAATAATTCCCATTCTTTCAAGCTGATATCTCTTCCGGGATAGGCAACTTTCTTAAATGGCCAATCCTGATTAATCCAATTCTTTACGGCATCAAACAAGACCGGATCAAGGCCACTGTCAAACTCGCTCTGTCGTACCCAAAGATAAACCTCTGCATCAAAGGCAATTTTCGAAGTAGGATTTATATAAACACATCCAAGACATATTGATTCTTCCTTATTCATCACTGTATATGCAAAAGAAGAGCGTCTCTGAAACTCTTTCTGATGCCAGCCGAGATCGATCAGATCCTGTTCCAGTGTAAGTTCTTTCCTCGGCCATTTTGACTTTGGTCCAAAAACCCCCTGGAGATGATCAATGCTTGTCATCACCGCATCGTAGTCCTTTACCACATCGTTTACGGTTAACATCCTTAATCTGAAATGCTGGTTCTCCAATTTGTCGGGGACTTTAAAGTCTGTTGGAATAAATGGTTTAGTTTGAGCCATCGATAGATTACTTAATGTTACCAGAAGAATTATAAGTCTGCAAAATCGTGCAGTTTTTCCTGAAGCAGAATTAGTCATATGAATTAATGATTTCTTATTGATTTTTACATAATACCAAAGTTACGCCATATTCAGACCGAAGTCAATTTTTTGTGTCGGGGATTTGGTATTTTATTGGTCAATAAGGATTTTGTGTTAATAAGTTACCGGAAGAGTACGGACTAAATTGATACTTGACTTCAGATCATAAAAGGTGTAATTTTGATTATAATGCTGATCATAATTATATCCCGGTACATGATAATTAAAACAAGAATACACATGAACTTTGTAAAAATCCGCTTAATCCTTCTGTCAGGTTTTTGCTCAATCCTGACAATACTGGCTGGTGAAGCCCAGCAGCAGATCTCCTGTCCTGTTGGCCGGTTAAGTGAACGGACCGGACTTCTTGTTAAAGATGAAGTGATAAAACAACTGATCCACTGCAGTTCCGGGGACAGGGCTTTTGACTACGTTTCCCAGCTGGCATTATGGGATCGTGATCAGGCATCAGAAGGTTATACAAAAGCTGCCGAATGGATTACTCAGAAAGCCAGGGAGTTTGGACTTGAAAATGTTACTGTTGAACGGTTCCCGTGTGACGGCAAGATTGAATATTTCGGCCAGGTAATGGATCCTGAATGGAAAGTGACCAAAGGAGATCTCATGCTCACTTCTCCTTTTACAATTGATCTTGCCTCATATGATGTTCTGCCGATGTCACTGGCCTCTGGCAGCATGACCACTGACATTGAGACGGAACTCGTGGATATCGGCCAGGGCACAGCTGACAGTGATTATGCTTCCGGGGTTAAAGGCAAGATTGTTATGACCACAAACCGTCCGTCCAGCGTTTATGAGCGTGCAATTACAAAAGAGGGTGCAGCTGGTATAGTTACTTCATGGTCAGTTCCGGATTTCGACTATCTCAACCGGAGGCCGGGAGACTTTCCTTCCCAGGTAGGATGGTCGCGCGTACCATGGCAGGAGACCTCAAAAACAGGGGGCTTTGCATTTCTCATCTCATCACGCCGGGCAGGGGAACTTAAGTATCTGATGCAACAGGGAAAAACACTGCGCGTCCATGCTGTGATCGATGCAGTGATGAAACCCGGTAATCTTGAGGTTGTAAGCGGTATTATTCCGGGTTCAACGTACCCTGACGAGGAAATAATAGTAACAGCTCACCTTGATCACTACAAACCAGGGGCAAATGACAATGCTTCGGGAAGTGCTTCAATCCTTGAAATGGCACGCACCTTAAATGAGCTGATCAGAGAGCGCAAACTACCTCAACCGCTCAGGACCATCCGTTTCATGTGGGTTCCTGAATATAACGGTACATATGCATGGCTGGCAGCTCATAATAACGATCCGGTAAAAAGAATAGCAAATATCAATTATGACATGGTAGGAGAGAACACTATCAGGACAAATTCAATTCTCAGTTTATCCTATACATCGGATTCCAATCCGTCATTCCTGAATGCAGTAATGGAGTCAACAGCTGATTTTATAAACCGGTTTAACGGCGAACGATACCCTCCCGATATGGATTTTTATATCGGATCTATCCGGGGTACGCGCAACCGCATTGATTGTCGGATGATCCCTTATGTAACCGGTACTGATCATGAGCTTTTCAATAACCTGAAAATCGGAGCCACAACATTGAATGCCTGGCCCGATGATTTCTATCATTCAAGCGAGGACACACCCGACAAGGTTGATCCTACCCAGCTTCACAGAGCAGTTGTTATCGGTCTTACAGGGATAACAACCCTGGCCTATGCCGATGATGCCAGTGCGAAAGACATCGCATTCCTGTCGCTTATCTACGGAAGAAAACGGATTGCAGGTTCAGAATTTTCAGCGATGCATTATTTGTTTACTGCTTCGCGTGATAGTTTTAGCTCTGCCGATCGTCTGGTATTAAACCGGATAACACATGTCTTCAAACGGGAACTTGCCGCTATCGGCACTGCATCAATTTTTGCAAAAACCAAAACTGCGGAGGCAGAAATCCAGAAGGTAACATCGTTGATGAAGGCTGATGAAACCGCATCACTTAAGAAAATAGAGGTCGCTGCTGCCTTAAGGGCTGCCGAGCTCGGGATCAGGAGAGTTAAACCAACACTAACTGATGAGGAGATAAGAGCAATGAATCTGGTTCCCTCACCCGTCATGGGAAAAGAGCTGAACAACCTGAGTTATGTCAGCCGGATTCTGGCTGCAGACGAAACAGCCAGAATCCCTGAGATCGGAAGAGCACACGTCTGAACTCCAGTCACCGCTCATTATCT
>CAYQZL010000083.1:0-19481 GCA_964421975.1 uncultured Rikenellaceae bacterium | reverse complement strand
TGATCTGCCCGGGATAAGTCATTTCGTTCTGTATCTTCCTGGCAATGTCAAAAGAAAGTCCCTCAGCGTCTTTATCGGTTACTTTTTCGGCTCCCACGATTACACGAAGTTCTCTTCCGGCCTGTATGGCATATGTTTTAGTTACGCCGGGGTATTGCAAAGCGAGTGATTCAAGCTCTTTGAGCCGTTTAATGTAAGATTCAACAACTTCGCGGCGGGCTCCCGGGCGTGCTCCTGATATAGCGTCACAGACCTGTACAATAGGTGCAATAAGTGTTGTCATTTCGGTTTCATCGTGATGTGCACCTATTGCATTGCAGATCTCGGGTTTTTCCTTGTATTTCTCGGCGATTTTCATACCAAGTACTGCATGTGGAAGCTCAGGTTCATCATCCGGCACTTTGCCAATATCATGAAGAAGTCCTGCCCGTTTGGCAATTTTCGGATTCAGTCCGAGTTCAGCAGCCATTATAGAAGCAAGATTGGCAACCTCACGGGAGTGCATAAGAAGGTTCTGTCCGTAAGATGATCTGTATTTCATCTTTCCGACCAGACGTATCAGTTCCGGATGGAGTCCGTGGATACCGAGGTCTATTGCAGTCCGTTTTCCTACCTCAAGGATCTCTTCCTCGACCTGTTTCTTTGTTTTCTCGACTATTTCCTCAATTCTTGCAGGGTGAATACGTCCGTCAGTAACAAGCTGGTGAAGTGCAAGCCGTGCGATTTCACGGCGTACAGGATCGAATGCCGAAAGGACAATTGCCTCAGGTGTATCATCGACAATTATCTCGACTCCCGTAGCAGCTTCGAGAGCTCTTATATTACGGCCTTCCCTGCCGATTATACGGCCTTTCATCTCATCAGAGTCGATATGGAAAACGGTTACTGCATTTTCTATTGCATTTTCTGCAGCGACACGCTGTATAGTCTGGACTACGATTCGTTTAGCTTCTTTATTGGCTGTCATCTTTGCTTCATCAAGTATTTCATTGATGTATGACATAGCGCCTGTTTTGGCTTCTTCCTTAAGAGATTCAATAAGATTGTTCTTTGCATCTTCAGCAGAGAGGCCTGAGATCAGCTCCAGTTTTTCCACCTGCTGGCGGTGCATTTTTTCGAGTTCTTCACTTTTCTTCTCGACAATTTCAAGCTGGGAATTCAGATTTTCACGGATAAGGTCGGTTTCATTCTTTTTCCGCTGCATCTCCTCAATCTTTTGCGAAAGTGTCATCTCTTTCTGTCTTATCCTGTTTTCGGACTGGGAGATCCGGTTGTTTTTCTCATTTATCACTTTTTCATGTTCAGCTTTAAGCTGCAGGAATCTCTCTTTTGCCTGGAGGATTTTTTCTTTCCGGATTACTTCTGCTTCTGTTTCAGCCTCAGTGATTAATTTCCGGCTTTTATTTTTAAGAGCCGTATGCCAGGTAAAGAATCCCAGTGCGAATCCTGTTACCAGTGCAGCCACACATAAGATTATTGCGAGTGCGGTGCTTATTGAAATGGTTAAAAATGTCATAGTTACTGTATTTGTATATAATATATATTAATAAAAAACCCGCAAAGTTCCTTCAGATTTTATAAAACCCCATACTACATGGTTGAAGCTCCTGTTCCGGTTCGGACTTCCACTGTCATGCCGTAGCGTGATCCCGAGGGATGCGGCCTGTCCTTGCCAGATCAAGGTGGGCTTCAAAGTTTTAACTGTTGAGTTTCAAAAATGATTGAAGAAACGATGCGGGCAATTTTTTTTTGCTATATGAAAGAACGCTGTTACTCTTTATTTTCAATGGCTGAGTCGATCTTATGAATCAGCTCATTTATGGCATCCGGGACATAATCATTTTCCAGTTTCTCATCCTGCTCCGTGAGTTTAATCACATATTGCAGTGCTGCCATTGCCAGAAAATCCTGCACATCTTTATCAGTATAGCGCTGCTTGTATTGCAGCACCTTTTCATTGATCATCCTGGCAGCTTTCCTGATCTTCTCTTCATTTTCCCGTTCCACTTTCAATGGATAATACCTGTCAGCAACATTTACTCTGATCGAAAGCTTATCATCCATTGGTATATTTTATCTGTTTAAAAGAGCAACACATCTGTCTATTTCCCGCACTAATTCTGTAATCTTCCTCTTCGCTTCACCGGCATTTCCGCCCTCACCCAACAGTGCTCCTGATAATTTAACTCTCTCGTATTTAATTTCAAGTTCCTTTATTCTTTCCTCACGCTCCAGAAGAACTACCTTTAATTCTTCATCAGCTTTCTTAAGATCATGAAGTTCGGTCTTAAGATTTTCATATCTGCTTAACAATTCATCCAGTTTTTTGTTCAAAAGTTTTAAATCTTCATAAACATTACCGGACATAACAAAATCTTTACTGCAAAAGTAATCATTGTTAATCAATTTTTCAAAAAATTGATTTAAATAGTTTGGTTAACTGCTCCGGATGAATAGTTTTGCAGAACATAAACGGAAAACTGCAATAACATGCCTGTTGTTAAATTTTTTTTAATTCTGATATTTCTTTTTACTGTTTCAGATGATCCGCCGGAAGACCGGACAATATTTATTTCTCCGGTCAGGATCCCTCTGTCACTTTCAGCCAATTTTGCAGAACTGAGAGCAGATCATTTTCATTCCGGAATCGACATCAGAACCCAGGGAGTAATTGGGAAAGAGATTGTTGCTCCGGCAGACGGATATGTTTACAGGATAGGTGTCTCACCCGGAGGTTTCGGGAAAGCCCTTTACCTGAGGCATGAATCAGGATATTCGACAGTTTTTGGTCACCTCGACCGTTTTGTTCCGGAAATTGAAAAATATGTAAATGATTACCAGTATCAGAGAAAGAGCTTTACCGTGTCCATGTTTCCGCAGACAGACAAATTTGTATTCAGACAGGGTGAAGTAATTGCATATTCGGGAAATACTGGAGGATCATCGGGGCCTCACCTTCATTATGAAATAAGGAGAGCTGATTCAGAAGTACCGGTTAATCCGCTTCTCTTTGAATTCGGTACAGGTGATGACATTGAACCGGTATTCGAAAAGCTGGCAATTTATCCTGTTAACAGGAATACACTCATAAACGGCCTTAATGCCGTAAAAAAGACAGATGTGGCGGGAGGACATGGAAATTATTATATACCGGCAGAGAATGAGATAAGTATCAGCGGTGCTGCCGGTTTTGGTATAAAAGCCTACGATCTGCTCAATGACAGTTACAGTAAATGCGGGATTTATTCAATAATCCTGAAGATCGACGGTAATGTGATCTTCAGGAATGTAATGGATGAATTTTCATTCAGCGAATCAAGATATATTAACAGCCACATTGATTATGAGACATATATCAGGGAAAGAGTTCATTATGAAAGGACCTTTCTTTTACCCAATAACCGGTT
Source organism: uncultured Rikenellaceae bacterium (assembly GCA_964421975.1). Classification (GTDB taxonomy): domain Bacteria; phylum Bacteroidota; class Bacteroidia; order Bacteroidales; family VadinHA17; genus LD21. The sequence goes on along the minus strand of CAYQZL010000083.1, from coordinate 16,074 downwards.
CAGCACTTACCGCGATGTTGTTAACAGAGGTATATTCAATTTCGTTGACGGGAAGATCCATCATGTTTCGGTTGAGATAGGTGATGTACATAACAATATATCAACACTTACTTTTAAGGTAAAAAGCGGATCAGGAATTCCGGCAGGCAAAAATGATCAGTCCGATCCCGGGCTGATAATGATGCCGTATAACAGGGCAAACAGGTTTCGTGCAGGCAACATAGCAATATCGATTCCCGCAGGAGCTCTGTATGATACGCTGATGTTCAGTTATAAAAAGGAGCCTCCCGGGAACGGAATGCTGTCCGAACTTCATTATGTTCATAACAGGTATACTCCCCTGCACAGATCTTATTCTCTTTCAATAAAACCGGTCACAGTACCTTCGGGAAAAGAATCCAAAATGCTGATAATCAATCTAAGGGATGACAACTCAAGAATTCCTGTTCATGGAAAACTTGCCGAAGGATTCATCAATACTGAAACCTCTTCTTTCGGAGCATTCTATGTCGGGATTGATACTATCCCGCCTGTCATTACAGCTAACGGATTCGGTAAAAGCGCTGATTTTTCTTCACGTCAGGAAATGAGAATCAGGATCACTGATAATCTTTCCGGAATAAAGTCATACGAACCTCTTATCGATGGTAAATGGGCACTGTTTGAATATGATCAGAAGAATAGTGTTCTGATACACAGATTTGATCCGAAAAGGATCACAAAAGGTACAAGTCATACACTTGTCCTGAAGGTTACCGACAACAGGGACAATGTGAGCAACTTCAGCAGCAACTTTACCTGGTAAATATCAGAGGGCAATTATCTACGTATTATAATACACATTATAATACATATTATAATACATATTAAAATACGTTTTTTTTCAGCTATAGATTCTTGCAGGATATCTGCCTTCGCGTATCATTTTCCTTATACTTTCGACGACGAACGGTTTGTCTTCGCGGTAGGTTATACCAAACCATCTGTCATTACTCATCAGGACTTTAATACTTATATCGCCTTTTTTGATGTATTTGTCGAGTGTATTAGGGATAAGCAATTCTGCTTTTATATCCATTCCGTTCTCATCAACGAAATTTTTAAAATCTTCCTTCAGGATGTTAAAACAGCCTGGTTTGAATCCGAAAAGGTTCATTGAAACGATCTCGTTTCCGGTAAAATGCTGTTCTTTTCCATCAGATGAAGGAGCTTTTGCTCCGTCATATGTTTTCTCGATCCTTAGTACTTCAACGATATTTTCCAGCAGACCGTCTGAATCCACATTACAAACACCTCTGTTCACATAACCATGATCTGATAATGTATTTCCAAGTTTGTAGCCGACTATGCAATAGCAATCAGGATCTTTATCATTGACCAGAAAGTTGTGAAGTATTTTAAGAGAATCATAACCATAGAAATCATCGGCATTTATTACTCCGAAAGGTTCCTTAATATTGTTTTCAGCAACGAGAACAGCATGGCTTGTTCCCCAGGGCTTTGCACGGTCAGGAGATACTTTGGAACCTTCAGGGACATTGGTCAGCTCCTGGAAGACATAATCAAGTTCTATTTTCCCTTTAAGTTTTTCAAAAAACCTTTCCTTTACCTGGGCTTCAAGATCACGGCGAATAATAAAAACGATCTTTCCGAAGCCTGCCCTTATGGCATCATAAATTGAATAGTCGATTATGGTTTCTCCTGAAGGACCGACTTCATCAAGCTGTTTATTTCCTCCGTAGCGGCTTCCCATTCCTGCTGCAAGAACTAAAAGTGTAGGTTTCATTTTTTAAAGCATTTGATCTGCGCAAGTATAAGGAAAAAAAACGGTACTTTTAAGTGTTAAAAAAAACTGAAGTGAATTTTAAGCTTGAAATATGTGTTGACAGCATAGAATCGGCCGTCAATTCTCAGGAAGGTGGTGCTCACAGGGTTGAACTTTGTGATAATCTTGCAGAAGGAGGAACAACTCCCTCGTATGGTACAATCCTGACTGTCAGGAGAAACCTGGATATAAGACTTCACGTGATCATAAGACCCAGGGGTGGAGATTTTCTTTATTCACAAAAGGAATATGAGATAATGCTGCATGATACAGAGATGTGCGGAGAACTGGGCGCAGACGGTATTGTAACCGGCATACTCAATAAGGATGGTTCAGTAGACATTGAGCGGACACGGGGACTTGTAAAAGCTGCAGGTTCAATGGCCGTTACATTTCACCGGGCATTTGATATGTGCGCTGATCCCATAAAAGGCCTTGAAGATATTATCAGGACAGGAGCCACGAGAATACTGACATCAGGACAAAAGAACAAAGTTCCCCCGGGTGCTATACTGATCAGAAAACTTGCAGAGCAGGCTGACGGCCGAATAATAATTATGCCGGGCAGCGGTCTGGATGAATCGAATATTGAAGAAATGGCAAGGATCACCGGAGCAAATGAATTCCATCTTTCAGGCAGAAAAATCATGGAAAGCGATATGAAATTCCGCCGTGATGGCATACAAATGGGAGGATTTCCGGATTTACCTGAGTATTCAAGAAAAGTGGCTGATCCCGAAAGGATAAGAAAAATCATAAAAATCCTCAATCAGCTATAACTTCATTTTGAAATCTTCTCTGTCTTTTTACCTTTGCGATATAGAAAAAAGTTGGCAGTATGCAGTTTGCAGTCGGCATATGGCAAAATAAGCATAGTATTACCAGTTGCCATCCCGATAGTTACCGGCAGCCAATTTGTTTTGTGAAACGAAATTAATTTAAATATTATGAGAAAACTTAGTGCGATAATTCTGTCAATGTTTCTGGGAACGCTTTTCAGCGGACAAAAATCGAGTGCCTGTACAAATTTCATTGTAACTAAAGGAGCTTCCAAGAACGGATCTGTCATGATCACGTATTCGGCTGATTCTCATGTACTGTACGGAGAGCTTTATTACCGTCCGGCCAGAGACTACCCTGCCGGAGCGATGCTTGATGTTTATGAATGGGATTCTGACAGATTTCTGGGAAGAATAAGACAGGTACCTCATACATATTCGGTAATTGGAAATATGAATGAATTTCAGCTTGCGATTGGTGAGACTACATACGGGGGTATTGAGTCGCTTTCTGATCCGTCCGGGATAATTGACTATGGAAGTCTTATTTATATTACACTTCAGAGAGCCAAAAGCGCAAGAGAAGCTATAAAAGTTATGTCAGAGCTGCTTTCGGAATACGGTTATGCAAGTTCCGGAGAATCTTTTTCAATTTCGGATAAAAATGAAGCCTGGATATTTGAGATGATAGGGAAAGGTCCGGGTAATAAAGGTGCAGTCTGGGTTGCCCGTCTCATTCCCGACGGATACATTAGCGCACATGCCAATCAGGCCCGTATTCAGACATTCCCGCTTGCCACAGGTAAGAAGAACAGCATAGCTATCACTTCAAAGGATCTCAGCCGGATCTTTGACCCGGTCGTGGAATGTGTCTATGCATGGGACGTGATTGAAGTTGCAAGGGCGAATAAACTGTACAGCGGTGCTGATAAGGATTTCAGCTTTTCAGATACCTATAATCCGGTCAATTTTTCAGGAGCCAGGTTCTGTGAAATGAGGGTCTGGGCATTTTTCAGGTCGGTGAACAGCGAAATGGAGCAATTTAAAAACTATGCAGCAGGGCATGATCTGAGTAAACGTATGCCATTATGGATCAAACCTGACAGGAGAATATCAAATTATGATCTGATGAATTTCATGCGTGATCATCTTGAAGGAACTGAATTTGACATGAGAAAGGATATCGGTGCAGGTCCGTTCGGTTCCCCTTACAGATGGCGTCCTCTCACATGGCAGGTTTCAGATGATGCAAATGCTCCCTCATATTGCAATGAAAGGGCAACAGCAACACAACAGACAGGTTTTGTATTTGTTGCTGAAAGCCGGAGCTGGCTGCCCGATCCGATAGGTGGCATTTTCTGGTTCGGGGTTGATGATGCATCAACAACAGTATTCAACCCGATGTATTGCGGGATAACGGAAATACCGGAATGTCTCAAAGTGGGTAACGGAGATCTGGTTACCTACTCTCCCACTTCAGCATTCTGGCTTTTCAACCTGGTGGCAAATATGTGCTATTCAAGGTATGACCTCATGAGCGAAGATGCTCTCAAGGTCCAGAGGATGCTTGAACTTGGATATATTGATGAAACCACAAAGGTTGATGAAGAAGCTGTAAAGCTGTATGAAAAGGATGTCTGGCAGGCAAGGGATTATCTTACCGGATATTCCCTTAAATCAGCTGAAAACACATTTGCTGAATGGAAAAAACTAAGTGAATATCTTCTTGTAAAATATATCGACGGGAACATTAAGAATGAAAAAGACGGAAAATTCTCCGTCAGTCCCGACGGTTATCCGGTAATGCCAAAACAACCGGGTTATCCTGATTCATGGAAAAAATCTGTCATTCAGGATACCGGAGATAAATTAAAGGTTCCGGCGGGGGAAGGACACTAGGATTCGGGATTCAAGATTCAAGATTCAAGATTCGGGATTCAGGGCAAGGGGAAATATCTTAAAATCTTAAATTTTGAATTTTGAATTTTGAATCTTAAATTAATTAATGTAAATTTGCGACCGATTTTCAGAGGACTATTTAAAAGAATACGAAATATTTTGCGAGATGAACTTAATGAACGTAGTAGAGAAAGAATTATCGGTTAAGACAGAGTTTCCGAAATTCATTGCAGGAGATACAATTACCGTACACTATAAAATCATTGAAGGCAACAAAGAGAGGATCCAGCAGTTTCGCGGGGTTGTTCTTCAAAGGGCAGGTGCAGGACATACGGCTACATTTACCGTAAGAAAAATGTCGGGTAATATTGGTGTTGAAAGGATTTTTCCGGTTTCATCTCCATTCATTAGCAAGGTTGAGGTCAACAAGCATGGTAAAGTGCGCAGGGCGAGAATATTTTATCTTCGTAATCTGACGGGAAAAAAAGCAAGGATCAGGGAAAAGAAATTTTAACAAAAAAGCCATCGGGAGATGGCTTTTTTGTTTTGTAGTTCTGAGGTCATGCTTTGTAAGCCGAATTTTTCTTTGACCTCCGAAGCCTCAGCGAAGGAGATAGCGAAGGCTAACGGTCATGTGGTCTAAATCTTATTTATCAATTCTTCCTTTTTGGTCTTGGCTTCCTCTACCAGTTTTGTTGCCCTGGCATCAGCTTCTGTTACAAGTTGTGTGGCTTTTTTATCGGCTTCCTTTCTTATAGTATCCGCAGCTTTCTGTGCGGCCATTTTTGCAACCGGCCCTTTTGATGAAGCTTCATCAATAAGTTTCTGAGCCTGTAAATCGGCTTCTTTACGCAGTGTCTCTGCGGATTTTGCTGCATCATCACGAAGTTTCTGAGCCCGTATTTCTGCCTCCTGTACCAGTTTATTACCCTGTTCTTCCGCTTCTTCACGTAATTTTTCCTTGCCGTCATCGACTGTTTTGGAAACGGCTTCCTTTACAGCCCCGGTTGTTGTTTCTCTGATTCCGGATGTATTATCACCTGTTCCGCTACCAAAAACAGGAGTGACAACAGGTTTCCCGAATACACCTGTCAGCTTAACATTTATCTTCATCATATCAGAAGGCATTTTCAATGCAAATCCCAGAGCTGATGCCTGCGCAGATAATCCGTCAATAAGTGAGTTTACCGAGCTTCCCAGTTCTGTTCTGGGGATCTCTGTTTTTACCAGGTAATTCATTGTCTGGTCAATACCCTGATCCCCGCTGATGTTCATCCTGATATTTCCGACCTTCACATCGAAGGGTTTCACATATATCCTTCCCGTACTGATATTAAAACTGAGATTCAGGTCTTTGAATGTGTTGGTATAATTCTCCCCTAGTTTCAGCAGTTCTTTCATTTTATCATATGCGGCTGATTCCAGAAGTGTTATCTGGTCTGACTGTAACTTTCCGCCTCCCGTTATGGTGCTTATCAGAGGCATCATATTACTTCCGAGGAGGCTTTCAAATGTAAGTTTCATATTAACCTTTCCGTCAACTCCTTTGGCAGCCGGTGCAAACTTCTGAATTGTATTGAATGAATCAAATCCGTCTTTTACCCCGATGCCCTGAATACTGAAATCTGCTTTCATCAGAGGTCTGAGAGTATCACGAGTATCATAATCAGCATTCATTGCAACTATTCCTCCCAGTATATCCATTCCTGTTTCCCTCAGACTCAGTACTCCGTCTTTTACCAGGATATGACCTGCTACATTTTTTGCCTTTATTTTTCCGTATCTGAAATCGTTTATCCGTGCATTGAAATCGAAGTCGATATTCTCCGGAACTTTTATCAATGCAAGTGATGTAGTATCTTCCACTGCGGTGGTATCTGCCGCGATCTTTGATAATATCTCCGAAGCATCGACCATCTCTGATCTCAGGATCAGGTTTCCTCTGATGGTTTCATCTTTAAAGATATAAGGTATATAGTTTTCCAGTCTGCCGCTTATTTTAAAATCACTCTTCTCCCCAATTTTCAGATCGGCATCCGTAAGTGCCGCATAAGAGGGAGCAAATTCAAATCCTGCATTATTGATCCTGATCTCAGGGTACCCTGTCATATCAACAAGCATATCTCTTATTCCCATTTTTCCTGAAGCCTGGAATCTGTCAAATTGTTGTTTATCTATCATTGAAAGCCTGCCGGCCATTTTTACCGACATATCAATAATACCTGAAAGGTTCATACTGTCAAGAGGTACTGCGTTGGACAAAGCATCAAGGTCTATTTTGCCAGTCATTGAAACGTTTATATCAGGATCGCTTATTGGTGTTTTCAGTGCAAAAGCAAAGTCAAAAGGATTATTTGCAAGTTCCATATGGAATTTACCTATATCCACGATGGTTTTATCCATATTTTTACCGTCAACGAAGGCTGATGCATTGAGGTTGATATTGCTTATCTTTTCAGGCAGAGAAGGATAGCTGACAAGTCCATCATTTACAGTCAGGTCAACAGCAATATCGGGCAGAGTACTGTCGGCGTCGCTGTAAATACCTTTAGCTGATCCTGCGAGAGAAAAGCTTCCGCTCGCATTAAGATCCTGGAAATCGTTCATATATACTGCCGGAATAAGCGAAAGAAGAGTCTTGAAGGATGTCTGGTCCGATTTGAAGACAAGATCGGTTGAAATATCCTCTTCCGGCATGGCAACCCAGCCGGAAAAATTAATCTTAAGATCATTTATAGTCAGGTAGTTTTCCCGGAATGTGAATTTATATGTATCAAGATTGGCCAGCAGGTCGAGATCACCGTTTGCTTTTGCCCTGTCGAGATATTTTATACCTTCCATGACGAAATTCACATTACCGGAATTAAGTTTTACTCTGAGATCTGTTTCGCTCCCGGTCATATCGCCTGTCAGTGAAAAATCAAGATCGTCAATGACCGCCTTCATGTCAAGGGTATAGTCATTATAAATAAAGGTACTGTTTGTAACATTTACTTTCTTCAGGAGTATTTTCATTTCCGAAGAAGTTGTATCAGCTTCTTCAATCGCTGTCGTTGCAGTATCTTTTTCAATATCCCAGTTGAATGATCCATCGCTGAGATAAGTGACATTTAACAGTGCTTTGTCGACAACAACGGATCTGATCTCATAACCCGTTTTCTTAAAAAGGCTGGGGAGATTAAAAACAAGGTCAAGTGATTTTAATCCGGCCAGTGTATCATTTTCGAATTTCCCCAGTCCGGTCACAGAAACATTGTCGAGTCCGAATGCAAGGTTTGGGAAACTCCTGAAAAAACTCAGCTTATAATCCTGAAAATCAACTTTCGCGTTGATTGATTCATTAATTACCTGTTCAACTTTAGTCTTGATCTTTTCTTTAAAGATCACCGGTACCGTGAAGAGGAGGACCAGTATCAGAAGAATAAGTCCGGAGAAGGATAGCAGAATTATTTTTACTGTCTTTTTCATTGGAAATTACATTACGATATTACAGAAGTGTATGCTTTTTGACTGAGTAAAAGTAGATAAATATTCGGAGAATAGGAAGAAGTACTTAGAGTACTTAAAGTACTTAGAGTACTTAGAGTACTTTGAGTTAGTAATATCGGCGTGTTCGGTCTTAAATAACTTTAAGTACTTTAAGTACTCTAAGTACTCTAAATACTTCTTAAATTTATTATATTTGCAGTCTGTCGGACAAAGGTCCCGTAGCTTAACTGAATAGAGCATCTGACTACGGATCAGAAGGTTGGGGGTTTGAGTCCCTTCGGGATCACCAGGAAAAAAGCGCAATCAATTGTAAGGGGAATGATTGCGCTTTATTTGTATTATTAGCACTTATATTCAGCTCCTAAAGAGCCATGCAGCGATTATTGTTCTTACCCCGGGCTGCACCCGGGATTATTTATATTCCGATTCTTTCAAAGTAGTGTGCCGGACTGACAAGAGAAAGATTGTTCTTTTCTATTAAAAAATTTTCCGGTGCTTTCCCGGCAGACTGAGAATTAGTCTTCAATATATTCTTTGATCCTGCGGGAAAGATATTGAGGATAAGTCTCCGATACGGAAATATTTTTACTCTCTTTTTCTATTGTATCATAAATAAATTCACCTTCCGTCATTATTTTTTCCTTACAGATGCCATAGCCATGATATGCAAAGATGAAACCAATAATACAATATGCTTTCTGGACAGGGATATTCTCCTTGCCGTTCAGTTCTTTCAATACTTCTAAAGCAACCTGTTTAATTATCTCTTTATCATAAGGATTTTGTAATTTGAACAGATTGTTTTCACCAAGAAGCAGCTTATATAGCTTATCAATTATTTTATTGTCCTTAATTGTGATCTGCTTGTTGCGTGATTCAAATCTGACAGACAGAATGGGTTCCGGATTTTTTTCGAAATCAATTACCTTTATCTCTTCCTCAAAATACGAACCTGTACCGAAAGCATAAACGACATAGCGGATCAGGTGATTGATTTTATCTCTGGAGAGGCCGTATTCTTTTGACAGGCGGTCAGTAAGACCCCATTCGGGTATATCCTCATGATTATTAATTGACGGCTTTCCATCCCATTCAGAAATTGGTTTAAAGGGAAAAGTCAATAATCCCTTTGTGTGATTGCTGTCAGATTCCTTATCCTTTTTCATAATGTTACTATTATCATATTTGGTTTGAATATAATCCGATCCTTTTCCTGAGAATATACCATCCTGGGCTAATGTATTCATAAACATGTATTTAAGGTACTTTATTAACTTTCACAAATCTGCTTCAAAATATTACTTCATACGTAAATAAAGCGTACAGGTTACATTCAGATCAATAACTTTTTACACTTTTTTTCAGAATGAACAGCAGATATCGAAATTCAGAATTTTTTTTGGGTACAGAAGATTTGTTAATATCTACCCGGATACTGTTGATAACAGTTTAGCGAAAATACTTGACAAATATTAAAAACATTTTATATATTTACATCAGATAAAAGGAAACTGAAAGTTATTTTAAGATTTTAATTGTGAGACCTGATTTGGTAATGGATTGCTGACTGGTTAGATAAGGTATCCTTTTTATTAAGTTGATTGAAGAGCTTGCTGCAATGATAGTCGCGGAGGCCGGCATCTTTAAATGGGTTTAAGTTATCATGGTTTTAGGTTTTTTCATTTCTCCTCTTCTGCCGGCCTTTTTTTCTTAAAATTTTTCGATTTTTCAGGTAACAAAATGCCACCCTTCCGTATTAAACAGAAAATACTCAGGGCGGCATAACCGGTTTTGAAGTTTTTACCTTGCGAATAGTTTTTACTTCATATCTCCAAATGCCGCCCTATTTTATTTATTATCAGATCTTTATTTGTCCGACTCATCTGTCCTGAGTCCCAGCAGTACGGCCATATCGATGATCTGCTGACGGATATCGCCCGGTGTGGCAATGGTATGAATTCCATAATATGAGGGCATAAACTGATCCATCAATTTTTTTACATCGACTTTTGCTATCACTTTTGCCGTACACATAATGTTATATATGTCTTCACCTCCCGTGTAAATTTTATGTCCATCAACAACCATCCCCGTATGAAGCCTGATCTTATTATGAAGAGAATGCATCTCCCATACTGTCACAGGTTCTCCGGCAGGCCATTCTGCCGTCATACCGGTTGAGGCACCGGGTTCATCGGGCTTGTCCCTTACAGGACTTTCAGCATGTGGTCTGATTATATAAGGTAACCGTCTTTCATCTCCATAAATATTTATTGGTATACCACAATGCAATATTATTTCAACTGAGTTTGCAGCATCATACATCACATCACCAAACATACTATGTCTTCCGGTGAGTTTATATGCGATTATCTCGCTTATCAGAAGGTCCGGGTAATTCTGGCAGACAGCCATTATTCCCCTTGGTTTAAATCCAAGTTCCAGACCCACACCCGGATTATAACGGTCTTTCAGCTGACCACCTGCAGCAACTGACCTTATATGGGTTGATACGGCATTGCAGTTGTATTTTTCCCTGAGTGCATCAAGAGCCAGATAGCCCCGGGCAGTTTTAACTATTTCACGCCTGTTCACTTCAACTCTTTGTGCATTTTTAATCCATTCATCTGCAACCTTTTCTGCTTCCTTTACATTCACTGAGGCACAGGCATCATAGAATTCCTCCGCTCCTACCCTCACAATCTCAACACCATATAATTCTTTCAGTTTTTGAGTATAATTCAGATTATGATATTCGGGAAATGATTGTCCGATGTCGCCCCGGTAATTTACCTCAGCAATATTATCATCAACACTGTTTGTCACCATCAGAATCCTTGTTTCAGCAAGTTCTTTTATGACCTTTATAAGTTTGATCTTATATACCAGATCGTTGAACATTGAGTCTCTGACTGCCGGAGTACATGTATTCCTCCTGTCAAGCTGTGCATTGAGGATCTTAACATCTCTGTAGTCAGTTCCCCCGGCAAGAACACTTCCTGCAGGTACTTTACCGGTGGCAAAAAGGTTCCATGGGAGACCGGCATTGAATTCCCAAAGGTTATACACAACTATTGTCGGCAGTCCTGTGAATGCCAGCCTGTAGTCTCCGTGTACTCCTCCCACAATCAGCATTCCGTGATAATTGTCCCTGTTTTTCTGCATTTCACCGACAGCTTCCGGTGTCGTTCCCTTCCATACAATAAAATCAAAACCAGGACAAGCGGTTTGAAGCATATTTAAGACCTGTTCATGTGTTGTGAATGTTAATGGAGCACCTCCCGAGCCTGTACAACCGCAACCTCCTGTTGTGAAAATTGTAAAAATCTTTGTGTTGTGGCCCTGTGCAAATCCGACCATCCCTGCAATTGCAAGAAATAAGATCAATGAATAAATCTTTTTCATGATTCTGATTTTTTTAAATGATAATATGTACGACCTTTATATGATGTTCCCGATAATCTAATCAGCTCTGATTATTTCTTAAGTAAATGCAGATCAGCAAAATCGAGATATTGCTTCCAGTCATATGCTGTAACGTCATGAACTCCTGTTCTGATATGATAGCCAATAATGCTTATGACAGGTGAATTGACCGGGGGCATGCTGCTTGCAGGAAATCCCTTTCCTGTGAGCAGTTCATAGACAGGTGAAGCTGCCACGCAGGAAAGAAATTCGCCTTTTGGATCAGCCCATTGATCCTCCTCTGCACTGGCAACATAAACAGGCCGGGGTGAGATCAGTGCCAGTAACTGATGCTGATCAAGCGGAAGCAATTCCTCTTTTTCGTTATACTTATTGAAATTATCACAAAACCAGTGCGGGAATGACCTGTTTATACTTTCCACAGTCTCTCCGAATACTCTTTTTGACAGTGCGGCACCACCGCATCCGGAATTATTTGATATCACAAGTGCAAATCTTTTATCTGTGGCTCCGGCCCATAGTGCTGTCTTACCCAGGCGTGAATGCCCCATAACGATCACTTTATTATTATCAATTGAAGGAAGTGTCTCCAGGTAATCCATAGCACGTGACAAACCCCAGGCCCAGGCTGCTATGCTTCCCCATGATGTTTTATCAGGTTCCCTGTCATATAGTCTGTGAACACCGTTTTTAAATCCGTCATCATAATCCGGATCAACATCTCCGTAATAAATTGTTGCCAGTCCATACCCCCGTGATATTATCATTTCAACCTGCCAGTCGGATACAGCTTTGCCTCTTCCGGCTTCAGATGCTTTATTTTCAAGTACACCATATGCCTGGTTATTCCTCATCCAGCTGTCGGGAACAGCTATACCTGCTTCTGATGTGACCGTATGATTACCATTAAAATTATATCCCAGGAAGACAGGAACCTTCCCTGATGTAAGCGGAAGGTAAAGAAGCATGGAAATTGTTAATTCCTTTTTTCCGTTCCTTAGTGTCAGTTCAATTTCTTTACATACAGCCTTGCCATATAATGCATTTTCATCTGATAAAATTTCATTTGCCAGTATTTCTCCTGTCCATACCGGACTAATTCCATATACATCATTTTCGAAGATTTTATAAATTTCCGTGCGGCGTTTCTCCCAGCTTTTCTTATTCCTCACTGATTTACCATTATCGAATTTCAGAGGATCTGGCAGTTTATAATCCGGAACCTTTGATTCGTCATAATTTGCAACGAATTGCTGTCCTGAAATATCTGAAATGTTCAACAGGAACAGAATTAAAGAAAAAATAACAATTGATTTTTTCATGGTAAGTAAGTATTAAGTTTTATACAATCCGGTCTTCAACAGAATTCCCCATAAGCAGGTTTAAAAGGTTCAGTGCAGCTCTCCGCTGAAGTTCTTCTGCAGCACTGTCGGAATACCATGCATAATGTCCGGTGCAGATTACCCTGGGATGACTGACAAGTTCCTGCTGACTGGCTGTTATCGGTTCATCCTCAAAGACATCAAGTCCTGCACTATGAATCTTTGAGGAATTCAGAGCATCCAGAAGAGCATTTTCACAAATCACTCCGCCTCTGGAGGTATTTATTATAACAGGTCTTTTCCCTGTCACCCGGAACTTATTTTCATCCAGAAGATGTCTTGTTTCAGCAGTAAGATTACAGTGAATGGATATAACATCTGATATTTCCAGCAACCTGCTCAAAGATACATTTTCAGCACCCAGTTTACTGAAATGATTGTCCGCTTTGTAGGGATCGCTGGCAACAACCTTTTTGAATAAGGTAGAAGCTTTTCTGCAGAACTCACTTCCGATCCTGCCTATTCCGATTATCCCCAATGTCTTATCATGCAATTCAAATATATCCGGCACGGGAGGTGAGGCAAAACCGGCTGTAAGTTGTTGTTTGTGATCCCACATTCCTCTGATGCATGCAAACATCAGCGCCATGGCATGATCCGATACTGAATGATTTGCATATCCCTGAACATTGGCTGCTTTAATATTATATCTGGCACAGGCTTCAGTATCAATATTATCATATCCTACTCCATACCGGACTACAGCTTTAAGGTTCTTCATTTCAGAAAGAAAGCTCTCATCTATCCTTGTATGTCTGACCAGAATGCCATCTGCATTCCGGGCAAAATCAATCTTTTCTGATTGTTCCCCCACATAAGCAGGAAAAATCTTCAGGGTGAAACCATTTTTTTCAAAAAGCTCCTTTTCAAAATTATACGATTTATACCCGGCATCTATAATTACTATCTCCATCTATTCTATTTTGAATGTGAACCTGGAACTTGACGAGCAACGCGAGGAAATCCCGCAAAGCGGGACTGGAACCTTGAACCTGAAATCTTGAATCATGAATTTTAAATCTTGAATTAATCTATTTCAAACCAATCTCATAAATATTTCCGTCATATTTACCCGGGATCATTACTTCAAAACCCTTTTCCATCAAAACCTTTCCGGTGGCAGATATTATTTCTTTTCCTTCCGGTGCGATCCGGACAGAATAAATCCTGTCAGGTAAAATATCCTTTAACACAACAGTCCTTTTTTCATCAGGTGCACCCTGACGGAAGATTCCGATAATTCCACCTTCTTTTGTTTCGGTATTCAGTCTCATCCATCCGTCCCACATACCTTCCGCAGGTTCTCCAAATCCCGGAAGATCTTTTCTGAATGACATATAATCATATTTAAGCTGCATATTCTGCATCCAGAGGGACCATTTCCTGATAACTGTACGTTTTTCAGGGGGAATTTTCCTCGGGTCGCCAAGAACAATAGGCAGGCTGCCGATGAGAGATTTAAGGCTGAATTCGAAAGTCTCTTCATTCATCTGAAGGTTCCCGATAACCAGTGAACTTGCAGGAACAGCCGGTGATCTCCACCATGCAAGATGGCGGACCCTCAATGGTCCGGCCGGGAAGGGCTGCTCGACATTTGACAGCCAGTTTCCTTCAGCATGCTTTGCGATGGCATAATCCATCAGCTGGAGCTTACCTGCTGTTTCAAAGGTACAATCAATAAACAGATCCTGTGCAGATCTATGAAGATCATCAAAGAGAGACAACAACCTTTCATAAATTACAATGAATGATTCATTATGATCTTTATGAAAAGGGTGATCGCCTGCATAGCAGCCTGAAATGGCATCATCATTTACATAAGCGCTTGTAACTACAGCAAAATCCAGCTTTGCATATGCCAGTCCATGATCCTTCACCAGAGATAAAACCTTTTCCTTTATATAATCTACCCATCCGGTACCAAAGCAGAAAGTAACGAAATCCTTATTTGCCGATCCCTGGTGAAGGTTACCGGGCTGACCATCAATGCTTTTTACAAACCATTCCGGATGATCCCTGTACACTTTTGCATCAGGAGTAGCGGATCCTATGCTTATCCATAAGCCTGGTTTCATTCCGAGCGATTTAATATAATCGAAAGTAGGTTTAAGTCCCCCGGGGAATTTTTTCTCATCCACATTCCAGTCACCGTAATTCTTTCCCCAGCCAACATCAGAAGATGAAGACTTTTCATTTACCTGCCATCCATCATCAATAATGAATTCCTGAACACCACATTCGGCAGCAGCCCGGGCCACATCACGGACAAGAGAATCACTTACAAATGTCCTGAATGGATTCCAGGTATTATATACGAAGACCGGCTTTTGATCTGCAGATACTATCCTTGTGTTCATATGACGTACAATAAATCTATTTACATCACCATTGATCACATCAAATCCATTGTCGGTTCCCTGATAAAGGCAGATAAATGTAAGGGGACTCTCCCACTCTTCGCCGGGTTTCAGCCATTTCCTGAAAGGGATACCCTGATCAGTATGAGTTAGTCCGGCTTCAACATTACTTCCCTTTGTATGATATGCCGTGCGTTTCAGAACTCCTGGTGCTTCATTCCCGATGGCAATTCCGCGCCTCAGGTTAGGATCGTGAATGACAACCACCGGATCATCCCAGTTGCCGATAAAAGGGCCGATATGTTTCATCCTGGCATAATTATGATAAACCATGGCATGAACATATCCTATACGGGTTACGAGATCCTCAATATTCAGGTTTTCAATCTTCAAATCTTCCTTCCCTGTATTTTTAAAACAAAGATACTTTCTGACAACTGGAAGATCTGGATAAAGAAGGTAGTTTACTTCAATACGGATCTGAAAAGAATTTTCAGGTTCCAGAATTATTTTTACCCCTTTCCCCTGCCCAGAATCGTTAATGGGAGAAGATGAAATTATTTTCCAGTCACTTCTTCCATCAAGTGTTTTATCATTCAATGAAAATGAAAACTCACTGCAGTCGCCTATGAAATTTTCTTTCATTCCGTTCAATAACAGAACTGAGGAAACGAAACTGTTCCCTTCTGTGGAAATTTCCCTGCGGATAGATCCATTATCAAGAATTATTACATTCTTTTCTGTTTTATAATAATCCTGTCCAAAAAGATCTATTAAACAAAACATTAAAACAATTACAATGAAATACTTCATATACAAAATATTATATTACCTGAGCTTAGTGTACCTTTGTGTCTTTGTGCCTACTATATAACTAATTTAAAAACTTACACTGAGATCCACAGAGGTTCACAGAG
>CAYQZL010000082.1:0-19499 GCA_964421975.1 uncultured Rikenellaceae bacterium | reverse complement strand
AGGAAAGTATTCTTAAAGGTGGCGAAGCAGCTTATGAGTTGTATGATCTTGAAAACGATATAAGTGAAACTGTTAATCTTGCTGACAGTCTGAGAGAAATTACACAAAAGCTGTCGGATGACTTAAACCGGTGGAGAGAAGATGTTAATGCACAGATGCCTGTTCCAAACATAAAAAATGAATAAGTTTAAATGAAACGAAGCGAGTTTATTACCAGACCAACATCAATTATGGCCATTAAACTACCAATTACGGCGAATTTTATAGGAATTGCATGCCTTTTTTCTTGTCAGAGCTGTCAGAATCCCGCCAGGAATTCCGTGAATACGGGTAAGTTAAATCTGTTGTTCATCTGGACAGATGAACAGCAATACAATACAATGAGAATTTACGGTAATGATAAGATCAAAACACCAAATTTAGACAGACTTGCCGAAGACAGTTATGTTTTTAAATATGCTTATGTGACACAACCGGTTTCGACTCCGTCACGATCGAGTGTAATGACAGGTTACTATCCTCATACATCAGGATGTACGAGTAATAATATACCTTTACATGACAGCATAGAATGTCTCCCGGGGTTGATCAATGATCCTTCGTATTCTGCCGGATACATTGGAAAATGGCATCTTGGTGATGAGGTTTTTCCTCAAAAGGGATTCAATACATGGAATTCAATAGAAGATAATTATATAGATTATTACAGGGATGGAAAAGATAAGGGTACCAGAAGTTCATATCATCACTGGCTAATTGAGAAAAGTTACAAACCTGACAGAAAAGACAACAGATTCAGTCGTGATTTTGCATCAAAATTACCGATTGAACATTGTAAACCCAGATTTATTGAGGAACAAGCATGCGAATTTCTGGAGCAGAATAAGGATAAGCCATTTATTCTGTATGTTAATTTCCTCGAACCTCATATGCCTTTCTGGGGTCCGCTGAATGATCTGTACGATCCGGGCAAGGTTAGACTTCCCGAGAGTTTTGATGATCCGCTTGAGGAAAATGAACCACTCAATTATAAGTTGAAAAAAGAAAATGTCCGAGAAACCTATGGTGAAACGGAGAGTGATTTCAGAGCACTGATTTCCAGATACTGGGGACTTGTTTCGCAGGTAGATATAAGTATTGGTGGAATCCTTAATAAGCTTAATGAAATTGGCCTTGATGAAAATACAATTATTGTTTTTACCAGTGATCATGGTGATATGATGGGAGCTCACCGGCTTGTTGCCAAGTCGGTCATGTACCAGGAAGCAGTCAGGATACCCTTAATGATAAAAATTCCATCAATGGAAACAAAATCCCGCATTATTGAAAACCCGGTCAGTCAGATTGATGTTTTACCTACAATTCTTGATCTGATGAATGCAAAAACCAATCAAAAGCTGCAGGGAAAGAGTCTTCTTCCCCTTATCACCGGAGAAAAAACCGAATGGGATTATGTTTTTATTGAGTGGAATTCCAGGAGAGATCTTGATTACAGCTCACTTCCTACGTCAAAACTTGCTCCGGTTGAAGAAATATTTAAGGCAGAAATATCAAATACAAGAACTGTAATTTCACCCGATGGATGGAAACTATGTCTTAGTGAACTTGATAAATCCCAGCTTTTCAATTTAAATACAGATCCATGGGAAAAGACTAATTTATTTACAGAGCCTCAGTTCAGGGATAAGATCATCTTTCTGGCAAACAAGATTTATGAATGGCAAAAATCTACAGCGGATACTATAAAATTACCTGTGATAAATAATATTATATTTGAGAGACCATTTGACAATTGATTTGTAACTGCATCCGTAATTGAGTTGTTAAACAAATTTTTTTGTGAACAGACCACCAATCTCATTTTGAAACTACCAGATGAAAAATTGATTTAACATTTAGATATTCTTCAGCAACCTGGACGATCTGTCAAATACAAATGTTCATGCTAGAGTATTTCTTTCGAAGTTTGACCCTTTGTTTCAGTCCAACAGTTTTTATGACAGCTGTTATAGGTCTTGTACTGGTAAATTGTACAAATAAAAACACATCTTCAGATTACAAATCCTTCAGCGGCATCTACCCTCATCTGGCATACTATAACAATGAAAATGAATGTGGTACCGGAGCAGTCGTACCGTGGGCAGATCGATTATGGGTGATTACTTACGGCCCTCACCTGCCATTTGGTTCTACTGATAAGTTGTATGAGATAACTTCCGGTCTTCAGCAAATTGTACGAGAAGAAAGCCTAGGGGGAACTCCTGCAAACCGTATGATTCATAAAGAAAGCAATCAGCTGTTCATAGGTCCTTATGCTATTGATGCCAACCGTAATGTAAGGGCAATTCCTTATAAATTAATGTCGGGAAGGCATACGGGAAACGCAAGACACCTGACAAATCCTTCACAGAAAATATACTACGGTACCATGGAAGAGGGTTTTTATGAAGTGGATGTAAATACGCTTGATGTAAAGATTTTGTATAAAGACGGTAATGTCAATGAAATAAAAGAGGACGATGCTTCAGCAAACCAACAGACAGCACTCTTACAGGGTGTTCATGGCAAGGGATTCTATTCCGGGCAGGGTGTAGCTGTGTACACTAATAACGGAGAATCGGGAGACCTTGCTCTTAAACAATTTGATATCGAAGCAGGATCTTTGTCAGAATGGGATGGCAAAGAGTGGAAACTTATAAGAAGAAATCAGTTTTGCGAAGTTACCGGTCCGGGGGGTATTTATGGAAATGAAAATCCTGATACAGATCCTCTCTGGGCAAGCGGTTGGGATCACAAATCAGTAATTCTTGGGGTAAGAAGTGGAGGGAAGTGGGGATTTTTCAGGCTTCCCAAAGCAAGTCACAGTTATGACGGGGCACATGGCTGGAATACGGAATGGCCCCGGATACGTGATATCGGAACGGAGGATAAACCGGATTACCTGATGACCATGCATGGCATGTTCTGGAACTTCCCGGGGACATTCAGCAATACAAATTCCGCAGGGATCAGACCTCGATCAGCATACCTGAAAGTGATCGGAGATTTTACAAGATGGAATGACAGACTTGTTTTTGGCTGCGACGATTCAGCTCTCAGAGAATTCCTTAATAAACGTAAGGAAAAAGGCAATATCGAGGGCCCCGGTCAGTCAAATTCCAATCTCTGGTTCACTTCATTATCACAACCGGATGATCTCGGACCAACTACTGCTGAAGGGGCAGTCTGGCTCAATGAAAAAGTTGATCCTGGGATACCCTCGGAACCATTCCTTTTTGCAGGCTGGCCAAAACGAATATGCTGGATTAATAATTCAGGGAATACCACCGTCAATTTTACTTTTGAAGTGGATAAGTCAGGCAATAACCATTGGGTGACACTTCAAACTGTCACAATTGAAAATGGTAAGTCAGTAAACATTGAATTCCCTGCCTCTGCCAATGCTGAATGGATCAGACTAAAAACCGATAAGCCGACAATTGTCACCGCTCATTTTTCATTTACGGGAGAAGACTCAAGGAACTATAATCCGGATCCCGTTTTTAAAGGGTTATCACCTGTTACCGACCCGAAGTCGACAGGAGGTCTTCTTTATGGTCTTGGCGATAATCGCCGGGCTTTGGGAGTGCTGGCCGGACAATTCAATGGAAGTGAATTTACCGAAACTGGTTATTATGAGCTGGATGGTAATATGGATCTTCAGAAAAAAGAAGATCCTGAAACGGCCGATTTCGTACGTGAAAAATTTGCAATTCCACAAAATGTTGTGACAATCGATGAAGCTTCGGTACTTATTCAGGATGATTCTGGCAGAAGGTGGAGACTTCCGATTGGAAATGAAGCTTATAAAGATATGACTGACGGAGCAGCACTGCGTCTCTGCAGGGAAGTGGTTACCGAACGGGACCTTTTCAACTGTGCCGGGACACTCTATGAGCTTCCTGCAAACAACGCCGATGGTTTTGCAAAGATACGGCCTGTGGCTTCACATAAATTCAGGATCCATGACTATGCATCTTACCGTGGAATGCTTATAATGACAGGCATTAATCCCGAAATGGGAAGACAAAATTCCCATATAATAATTTCATCTGACGGAAAAGCTGCAGTATGGGCCGGTGTTATTGATGATCTCTGGAGGATGGGTAAACCGGTCGGAGAGGGAGGCCCCTGGAAAAACTCAGAAGTTATCGCTGGTGTCCCGTCTGATCCATACCTTATCGGTTTTTATGATAAACGTAGTCTGGAATTATCACATAATTCTCCTAATAAGATCACATTTACCATCGAGGCAGAACCCATTGGACATGGTCCGTGGATGATATACAAAACAATTGAAGTTAATCCCGGAGAAATCGCTGATTTCAATTTCCCGGAAAGCTTTCAATCACGATGGATAAGATTCATTTCTGATGCTGACTGTATAGCAACAGCATGGCTGAAATATGATTAGTGGAAATAAACCAATGATGTTGTGTGCCACTTTCCGGCCATTTAGTCAGGATTTCCAACCGATCTCATAACTTGTACAATAGTGAAAATGGATAATACTTTGCAAGCCGCAAGGAAAGCATCACTTATGGCATACCGGAATGATATAAAAAGCTGTATCTTTATTTTATCATGGCTGTTTCCCCACCACTAAGGGGCAAGCTATCTGACATTGAAATATTAAAGAAATACAGATGAGAAAAATCCTGTTAATAACTATCGTTCTGGTAACTCTGCTTCCAGCTTGCAACAGCCGTAAAAGTGTAAAGACCGTTCAGGATATGATTACTGTTGCAAGCTACTATTTTCCGAACTATCATATCAGGGACATGAATCATCTGCCTTTAAGCAGGCAAGCATTCCTTGAAAGTCAGTCAGAGTGGGAATTGGTGAGAGGTGCAAAGCCCCGTTTTGAAGGACATCAACAACCACTCTTCCCTGCCTGGGGATACACCGACGAGAAAGATCCATCAGTTATGGCAATGAAAATTGACGCAGCTGCTGATCATGGTATAGATGTTTTTATATTCGACTGGTATAATTACAATGGAAGGCCATTTCTAAACCAATGCCTCGACGAAGGATTCTTAAAAGCCAGGAATACAAACAGGCTTAAGTTTGCCCTTATGTGGGCAAATCACGACTGGATAGATATATTCCCTTACAGTGTGGGTGCTTCCCGCGATGTTATGTATTCGGGTGCTGTTACTAAAGAAGCTTTTGATAAGCTCGGAGATCAAATAATCCGCGATTATTTTACCAGGCCAAATTACTGGCTTATTGACGGGAAAGCATATTTTTCTGTTTACGATGTGCAAAAATTTGTGGAAGGATTTGGTAGTCTGGCTGCAACAAAAAATGCGATGGACCGGATGCGCAGGAAAGCTGTTGATGCCGGACTTAAAGGTGTTCACTGGAACCTTGTTGCCTGGGGAAATCCAATACTTCCGGGTGAAAAAGTGCCATCAGATTTCCCGGATCTTATCAAAATGCTGGGATTTGATTCTGCAACCTCTTATGTGTGGATTCATCATGTCCGTTTAACGGATACTCAGACTGATTATAACTACGTACGGGATGCCTATCTGGCCCATTGGGATAAAATAAAAGCAGAATATGGTGTGCCTTACTATCCAAATATTACAATGGGTTGGGATTCATCACCACGCACCAATCAAAATATGGAATGGAGCCCCGGGTTCGGATATCCTTACACTCCGGTGATCAGGAACAATACTCCGGAGAACTTTAAAGAAGCATTACAAAACACCAGGGACAGACTGCTTGCCGATCCCGATGGACCTCGTATCCTGAACATAAACTGCTGGAACGAATGGACCGAGGGAAGTTATCTTGAACCGGATTCCTTTAACGGTATGAAATATCTTGAAGCAGTTAAGTCTGTATTTGGAGAAGAGAAATAAATGAGAGGTATTCTCACTGATCGTCTCATAAATATTTACAATTGTCTGATGTTATATTTATTTTGTTAAAATGAACAGAAAAGATTATCTGAAACCGGTTTTTGCTATCATTATTATTTGTGCAACTACCTGCTGGTCCTGCAATAATAAGAATTCAGTCAGCGCGGTCTTTTTCCCGGAAGTGAGTAACCCTGTACAAATAACAGGTGGTGATCATGAACATCTGTTTGCAAGTTATTACGGGATTAATTCGTGGAGCAGAGATCAGAGATACGTAACTGTACTTGAAACTGATATTAAGTATAAGCTTCCGGATGAGAATGAACCTGCACTTCTGGGGCTTGTTGATTTGAAAACCAATGATTTCATTCCATTGACCGAAACACGTGCCTGGAATTTCCAGCAGGGTTGTATGGCCCACTGGCTCGCCACGTCGCCGGATTCTCTCATTATCTTCAATGATTTCAGGGATGGTAAATATGTTTCGGTTATAATGAATGTACATACAAAAAGAGAGATCAGAATAATTCCTTATCCCGTAAGTGCTGTTTCACCAAATGGGAAAGAAGCTGTAAGTTTAAATTTCTCAAGATTAAGAATTACACGTCCTGATTATGGATATGGTGGCAACGGACAGGATCCTCAGTCTGATATTGCACTACCAGATAATGACGGGCTCTTCCTTGTAAATCTTGAAACAGGAGAAGCAAAGCTTATTGTTTCACTTGCACAGGTAAAGGATCTTGTACCTCCGGTAAAAGAAGGTTATATTGGCTGGTTCAATCACACTCTGTTCAGCAGGAATGGTTCAAAGATCTTCTGGCTTTCCCGCCAGCTGGATGGAACAAAACGGATAACCACGTCACTTACAGTCAATAAAGATGGCACAGACCTGCGCCGGTGTTTTCCTGATTACTGGGAAGGTTCTCATTTCGACTGGCTGAATGATGATGAACTGATGGTCACTGCAAATTACCAGGGAAAACAATATGCACATGTTCTCTTTACAGTCGGACAACAGGACTATAAAAGGCTGGGTAACGGATTGCTGGATTATGACGGACATGGGACCTTTTCACCTGATCAGAAGTGGATGGTCACTGATACTTACCCGGGTGCCGGACTGCGTGAGCAGAAAATTTACCTGATGGATATGAAGACCGGGGCTGTACTGCCGCTTGGGAGATTTGTTCACCCTGCCGAATTCAACGGATTCTGGCGCTGCGATATTCACTGCCGCTGGAGTCCTGATGGCGATATGATAGGATTTAACTCTACCTTTACAGGAAGCAGACAGGTGTATATTATGAAACTGAATTTTTAACCTGATATTTACGTCCTATGTGAAACCTTTGTGAACCTTTGTGATAACCTTCGTGTCCTTTGTGGTTAAAGAAAAATTGTTGTTTAACCACAAAGAGCACAAAGGGTTACGCAAAGGGCACAAAGGAATACAATTAATTGGGTATTTTATACATTTTATTAACTAAATAATTGAATAATGAGAAAAGTAATTATACTTTACAGTTTGACCGTTTTACTGATATTCCGGTTAATTAATCCTGCTCCTGGCCTGGCGACAGGTCCGGAAGGGAAAAGTGACACCCTGACTTTTATTCATATTACCGATGTCCATATCTGTAACCTTACCGGATATCATCCGGCTTTTGTACAGAAAAGACAGCAGTTTGGGAATGGCATCAACACTTATCCAGAATTCCTGAAAACGGTTCCTGAAAAAGTAGATGCTGATTTTGTTGTGGTTACGGGAGATAATATTGATTTTTACGAAGCTGAAACAGAAAAAGGAGGCATGCTTGATACCCAGATCGAACAGTATGCACGGATACTGGATAATGCCAAATTACCCGTTTACCTTACTCTTGGTAATCATGATATTGCCAGTTACAGAATAACACCCGGCCCCTGGACAGGTAATAACCAGCTTCAGGCAGAGAAAGCACGGGCTGCCTGGATGAGAAATGTCCCATGCTTCAAAGACGGGACTTACTACAGCCATGTTTATAAAATAGATACCACTACCTTCAGGCTGATATTTCTTGACGATGCATATTACTCAACACCTGAAATATCTGACGGGGAGCTTCCTTTTTCAGTTGATCCTTTCCAGCTAAGATGGCTTGACGACCAGATGAAAGCTTCGCCTTCCGATATCGAAATAATATTCATGCATATACCTCTCCCGCAAGGCAAAGCTGTTGATGACAAAATCCTTACAGAACCAACTTCAACTTATTCATCAAAAACAGAAGTATTTAACCTGTTCAGCGTTTTCGAAAAGAATTCTTCATCGACATTGATATTTGCGGGGCACAATCATGTAAATGACATTAACAGGTATAAACTGCCCGGCGGGGATATTCTGACACAGGTGCGGACCGGGGCACTGGGATATGATTCAAACAACTGGAGAGTGATAAAAATAACGAAAGACAAGATACTGATCTGCCAACCCGGAAGTACCAGGACAGAATATACAATAACGTTAAATTAAACCTTCGTGTCCTTTGTTAAATCCTTAGTGCTCTTTGTGATACCTTAGTGCTCTTTGTGGTTAAACAACAATGCTTACTTAACCACAAAGGACACAAAGGTAATCACAAAGGACACGAAGGGAAACAGTGGTTTATTGATATTTACGAATTAAACATTAGAAGTCAATGAAAAGATTCTTGTGCTTGTTTCTGGTTTTGCTGTTATGCTTTCCAGTATTTTCCCAGGAGGTGGGAAATATTATCAGAAAATCTGAAACTCAAAAATTTCCACCGGAGAGTATAATTGAATTATCGGGCTCTGCTCTGAAAAATGGTGAGGTTCTCCTTATGAATTCGAGCCATCAGGACCTTGCCTGGATGGATTTTCTTGAGAAATGCATAATTGAGAGGGATACGATGCTGATGACTCCTCTTCTTAAATCAGCATCCAAAGATCCGGGGTACAGATTCGATATTGAGGATGTGCTTATGATAAAAGAATATATCGGCAGGCATCCCGAAGCCAGAAAAGTAATATCAGGAATGCTCAGGGACGGGAGGCTGTCATGCGGATCAACATACCAGATGCCATACGAAGAAATGTATAGCGGCGAATCGCTTGTCAGGCAATTTTATCTCGGAGCAAGGTGGGTCAAGAAAAACCTTAACGGTTATTTCCCCGACAGTTACTGGAATCCTGATGTTCCGGGAAGGACAATGCAGATGGCACAGATAATGTCAAAATCAGGGACAAAGAACCTTTTCATGTCACGCCATGAAAAGGGTGTTTACAAATGGTACAGCCCGGATGGTTCATATGTATATGCATATTCACCCGGTCATTATGCCGAAGATTTCACCTTTCTCAGCAAGTCCTTTCCGGAGGCAGTCGGAACGCTGGCACAGAAAGCGATGTACTGGTCCAAGGGCTATAATAACAGACCAGGCGTAAAACCTGTAATCCCGGTCATTTCAGACTGGGATATGAGTCCCGCAAAAGATTATTCTTCCCTGATCTCCGAATGGAACAATCTGACCGGATACAAAACCGGACAGGGTAATCATATTGATCTGTCTTTGCCAAAAATAAGACTGGTTACATTTCCTGAATTTATGGAAAGATTCAGGAAAGCAAATCCTGTCCTGAGAAGTATAACCGGAGAACGGCCGGCTGTATGGTTATATATTCACGGGCCATCTCATGAATGGGCTCTGAAAGCATCACGTGAAGGTGATATAATGATGACTGTAGCGGAAAAATTCTCTACTATTGATGCCTTGCTTCAGGGATCATTCAGGAATTATCCGGAAGAGAGACTTAACAAGGCCTGGGAATCTAAAATATATCCCGATCACGGCTGGGGAGGGAAAGGTGGCGAATCGACCGATGCAATTTTTCTCGGAAAGTATGAAAAATCGCTTGGTGAAGCAAAGGCAATGACCAATCAGGCTATGAGGAATATTGCATCCGGGATTAAAACCAACCGGAAACAAGGAATCCCGGTCATTGTCTTCAACAGTTTGTCCTGGAAGCGGGATGACCCTGTAACTTTCACAATGGGCTTTGATCCCGGACAGGCGTTCAGCATAGGTCTGGTTGATGCATCAGGTCAGGCAGTTCCGGTTCAGATCACCGAAGCTGAGAAGTATGATGACAACAGTTTAAAAAGGATAAGCGCAACATTCATTGCACGGGATGTACCTTCAATCGGGTATAAAACATATTATGCCGTTCCGCAAAAGAATGCTGTTACCCTGAACCAACCTGATTTAACGAAGATTGAAACTCCTTATTACAGAATAATTCCGGAAAAAGGTTGCGTAAGGAGTATTTATGACAAGGAACTGAATATAGAATTACTTAATACAGGAGAGATTCTTGGAGGGGATGTTTTTACTATGAAATCTGTCGGGAACGGCGCCGGCGAATTTTCCGATATTCAGCAACCTGAGATGGAAGGATTTGACAAGGTCTCAAACTATTCCCCTTCCTGGGAGACAGAGATGTCAGGACCGGTTTTTACTTCATTGAAAGTGAGACAGCCGGTAAGGAATGCGGTTGTAGAGACCAGATTAATAGTTTATAACGATCTGAAAAGGATTGATTTTGAAACTGCGTTGTTAAACTGGGAAGGACTTCTTTACCGGGAATACCGTTTTGCATTACCGCTTAATATGAAAAATGGTAAGATATATTATGAAGTGCCTTTCGGCGTGCTTGAGGTAGGGAAGGATGAAATAGAAGGAGCAGCAGGAGAAAGATATACAACAAATTGTGCCGATGTTCACCCAAGGGGAATAGAGAACTTTATAGGTGCCTCGGATGAAAGGTTCGGAGTGACCCTCAGTTCCAGCACTGCTGTTGCAGATTATATTGATCCTACAGGTATGGCAGGAGGGGCAACTTTCCTTCAGCCGATTATGCTGGCTTCCCGCAGGAGCTGTCACGGAGAGGGTAATGAATATCTCCAGACCGGGAATCATTATTTCAGTTTTTCCCTTACATCACATAAACCCGGTAAGGAGAATGGTTTTAAGCAGGGACGCCAGCCCAACGAAAAACTGATGACTATTGTTGATCCGGTTCAGGCAAAATCGGCTATTCTGCCTGAAGAGATCAGTTTCTTTTCAGTCGATTCACCTGATATCTCGGTCTCGGCAATTAAAAAAGCCGAAGATGATAACAACGTCATTTTAAGGCTCTATGAAACAGGACGGGGTGAAACAAATGTAAACCTTAACAGCTGGTTTAAGATAAGTGGCGCTGAAATTACTGACATGCTTGAATATAACGAAAAATCAACGACATTCAGTTTAAAATCAATACCATTAAAGGTTGGAAGTCATTCCATCGAAACTCTTAAATTGTCGATAAAATAAGATTTAACCACGAGGCGCACAAAAGTTCCGATAGTTATCGGGATCACAAGGGATACACAAAGTATATAAATTATAAAAGTTAAAAATCAACCTTATAAATATGGAAAGCAGGGAGAGAGTTGTAAGGGCAATTAAATTCCGGAAACCTGACAGGCCCCCAATATCACATGCCATACTTCCTTCCGCACAATATAAATACGGCGAAAAACTTTCGGAAATAATCAATTCATTTCACGAGGATTTCGGATGGCATCTTTTACCGGATCTGCCACCTGATAAACTGCCTCCCTTATATAAGTACGGAAAACATTTTGATGACTGGGGTACAGGATGGTGGGTGACTGTCGAGGGAAGATGCGGGATCCCCATAGTTTATCCGATAAAGCCTGATCTTTCGGATTATAATGATTTCAAATGGCCTGAAATATTCAGTGCGGGTGTCCCGAAATACAGACTTTACAGCGGACATATGTCAGGGCACAGTGATAAGTATTATGCCAGGGGAGCATGGATAATATTCTTTGAACAGATGCAACAGCTTGTGGGTTTTGAGAACCTTCTTGTAGCCCTGACCCTTCAGACACCTGAAGTATACCGTCTGCGCGACGATCTTCTTGAATTTAACCTAGCATGGATCGATAAATGGCTCGAATATGATTATCAGGGCCTTCATTTCGCTGATGACTGGGGCAGTCAGAATAACCTGCTTATTCCTCCTGATCTCTGGAGGTCATTCTTCAAGCCTGTTTATAAAGAAATGTTCTCAAAAGTCAGGAATCGCGGTCTCGATGTCTGGTTCCATAGTGATGGAAATATTCTTGAAATAATGCCTGATATTATTGAACTGGGTGTGGATGTCATTAATTGCCAGGCATCTGTAATGGACCTGAACGAACTGAAAAGATATTCAGGGGAAATAGCATTCAGGACAGATATCGATCGTCAGAAAGTATTACCATTTGTTTCTCCCCATGAAGTAAAGGGATATGTATCCAGCCTGTTCCATAACCTTGGTACTCCTGACGGAGGAATAATTGCCTGCGGTGAAATAAGCGAAGATGTTCCCCTGGAAAACATTAAAGCCATGTATGAAGCATTTACTGAATTTAAATGGTGAACATTCTCCGGTATGCCGGATTTTTAATATGCCACAAAAACACAAAGACACAAAGTATCACAAAGAATTAATTCTTAATACTTATCCTGAGTGTAACTTAGTGCCTTGGTGCCATTGTGGCAAAGATCTTATTTTTTGGATTGGTCTTAATTTTAAGAAATGAAAAATACCTTTTTAGTACTGATCTTTGGTTTTGTGTCACTACTGGTCTGCGGCCAGAATGTAACATCAGATAAAAGCAGCATAAAATATTATGATCACGATTTTTTCCTGATCGAAGGGACACTCTTCACCGACTCTGTTAAAGAAAATCTTTATGACAGACTTCCTTTGTCATACAAGGGCAAAGTAAGGGATGCTGTCTGGAGCTTATCAAAGAGCCCTGCAGGTATATCAGTAAGGTTCCTGTCAAATTCAACAACAATCAGGGTTAAATGGGAACTGCTCAATGATGCAAAAATGAATCATATGGCAGAAACCGGAATAAAAGGGATTGACCTTTATTTCCTCAATAATGGCAAGTGGCAATATCTGAATACGGCAAGGCCGGCCGGGAAGGTCAATGATTATCTGCTTATCAGCAATATGGATCCTGTTATGAGGGAATACAGATTGTATCTGCCACTTTATGATGGGATTACTAAACTTGAGGTAGGTATCGACAACCTGAGCAATATTGTAAAACCGGAAAGAACAAATAAGAAACCAATTGTCTTTTATGGAACGAGCATTACGCAGGGAGGTTGTGCCTCACGCCCCGGAATGGTACATACCAGTATCATATCTAGGAAACTTGATGCTGAATGTATAAATTTCGGATTCAGCGGTAACGGAAGAATGGAAAAACCCCTCGCAGAACTTATTTCGGGAATTGACGCTCTGTTTTATGTCCTCGACGGGACAAACAACATGACTCCGGAACAGATACATGAAAATGCCATTCCGCTTGTTGAAATAATACGGGAGAAACATCCCTCCATACCGATAGTATTTGTCGAGGGGATGCTGAATGATAAATCGTATCTTGATCAAAAGACAAGGGATGCGGAGAATGCAAAAAACATTGCCCTTAAAAGAGAGTATGATGAGATGAAGAACAGGGGATTCAGATATATATTTTACATTGAGCAAAGCGGCGGAAAAGGTACCGACTTCGAATCCACTGTCGATGGTGTTCACCTGACTGATCTGGGATTTTCGAGATATGCGGATTTTCTGTTAAAAGAATTCCGGAGAATAAAAGTCATTGACAGAAAGATGGGAAGGTAATGTGGCGCAAAGGCACAGGAGCGCAGGGGCACAATGGTAAGATAGGTTCGAGGGTGCGAGGGTTCGAAGGTGCGAAGGTGTGAGGGTACGAGGGTTCGAAGGTGCGAAGGCAGGAATGATCATTGATTCAGGGATATTTTCAGGGTATAAAATTCATATCCTTTGTGCTCTTTGTGATGACCTTAGTGCTCTTTGTGGTTAAATGAAATGGATGTATAACCACTGATATACAATAAATTAAGCACATTAATTATATTACAACTCAGATCAGATTTACTGATTTTACACTCATATAAAACTTTTATCATGCGTTTATTTTCTATAGAAAGATTAAAGATCACATTTGGATCATTTCTGATCCTGATTTGTATTGTTCCCTGTCTGGTTTCATGTAAAGGACTATCAGAATCTGGGGGAATTACAAAAGTCCAGTATGTCTTCCCTGACGGTTACCTGGCTCAGCCGGATACTATTCCGTCATTCTGGGTTGCAACGAATTCTGAAATAAATCTTTTCCTTAAAACAAAAGTATTTAAAGGTAAAGTTGAAAGAATCGGGACTTCTGCAGGTGGTCGTCCTGTAATGGCAGTTATGTACGGCGAGCCCAGAAAAGGTCAGGGAACAACAACTTTTTCGGGGGCCTGCGGAATAAATAATATCGCTCCCTATCGCGGTCCTGATAATGACAAAACCGCATATATCGGACTGGGTGGGGTACATGGTTATGAAACAGAAGGTATTATGGGAGTAGTAAACCTCATTTCAGTAATGGAAAGCGGGAAGGATCTGAATGGAAAGGAATGGCCGGAAATAACTTCTATAATTGAAAAGGTTGACAGGATAATCCTGATACCTCTTCTGAATCCTGATGGCAGAGAACGGGTGCCTGTAATAATGCAGACGCATAAAGGCGCATCCAGAGATTCATATCTGGTCCATGAATATCTTAACACCGGTGGGAAACCAGATGGTACACTGATAGGCTGGCCTGATGTCAAGGAATTTATTCCTATGGATTTCTCAAAGGTTGGTTTCCCCGGAGGATATCCGAACGATGCAGGTGTGAATCTCATGCATGATGATTTCTTTGGAAAGCTCCAGCCCGAGAACCAGGCTCTGTTCGACCTTGCCGCAAAGGAAAAACCAGATATTATTATAAACATGCATACCGGAGCTCCGGGTAATAATTATTTCATGAGGATGCACAGGCCAATGTGTGAACCGGTACTGGATCCTGTTTATGATTCTCTCTATAAGGTTGTGCACACAGGACTTACCCTGCAGGGACTACAAAGTACTAATGATCCCGCTATTGAGGCTGATCCGGCTAAATCACCACGTGGTGTATATAATCTGGATTGTGCACTGAATCTTCATTGCGGAGTCCTGAGTGTGGTTGTGGAAGCTCCCTCTCATGGTTTTTCGGGAACTGATCGTTCGGGTAACCCCGTCATGCAGACTCCGGAAATGATCCTTAATGCAGAGCTTACAGTTCACCTTGAAGCAATGAGATTTCTTGCCGGGACCGGAGGCAGGTCAAAATGGAAATCTATTTATGACGGGAAATAAGTATAAGAATCAAAATTGTGTACTTTAGTAAATATTATCAATATCTAATCTTAAAAAAAATCTGGAAACATGAAAGTCGGTCTTATTACCGGAATAGCGGGAACTGTAACTGTCACATTTGCCGGATGTGCAGGCGGCAGCTCTGTCGATGAAAAGAAACCAAACATCATTTTCATTATTGCCGATGATCTCGGATATAATGATCTTGGGTGTTATGGACAGAAAATAATTGAAACGCCAAACATAGATGCTCTTGCAGCTAACGGTATACGTTTTACAAATTATTACAGCGGATCACCTGTGAGCGCTCCTTCAAGATGTGTTCTTCTTACCGGAAAGCATACCGGGCATTCCTTCATCCGCGGAAATCATGAGTGGCCGGAAAGGGGAGATGTATGGAACTATGAAAAGATGGAAGCTGATCCCCGGCTTGAAGGTCAGTACCCTATACCAGCCGAATCTGTAACATTCAGCAAAATGCTTAAATCGGCCGGATATACTACAGGGTGTATCGGGAAATGGGGTCTGGGGGCTCCTGTGACTGACGGAGTGCCAAATAAACAGGGATTTGATTTCTTCTTCGGATATAATTGCCAGCGTCAGGCCCATACCTATTATCCGGCTCACCTCTGGAAGAATGAGGAGATAGTAAAGCTTGAAAATCCTTTTGTGATTCCGAGAACAACGGAGCTTGACGTTGATAAGGATCCTTATAAGGAAGAAAGTTATGCAAGATATAATCTGAAGGACTATGCGCCGGCACTGATGATCGATGAGGCTCTTTCATTTATCCGGACATCAAAAGATAAGCCTTTCTTTCTTCATTTTACTACAATAATTCCTCACGTACCACTTCAGGCTCCAAAGGAATGGGTTGATAAATACAGGGCAAAGATCGGTGATGAGGAACCTTATTCAGGTAACAGAGGCTATTTCCCCTGCCGTTATCCCATGGCAACATATGCAGCTATGGTCGGATACCTCGATTATCAGGTCGGCCAACTGATTGATGAACTCAAAAAACAGGACATTTACGAAAATACAGTGATCTTTTTTACAAGTGATAACGGACCCGTTACGACAGGAGGTGCAGTAAGCCAGTTCTTTGAAAATGCAAGACCCTTTAACGAGGATTCCGACAAACTTAAAGGTTCGGTTTATGAGGGAGGAATACATGTTCCTATGATCATCTCATGGCCGGAAAAGATCAAAAAAGCGGCTGTAAGTGATCATATCTGTGCCGCATGGGATTTTTTCCCTACATTCTGCGATATTTCCGGTTCGCAATACCCTGATGGTCTTGACGGAATAAGTCTTTTTCCGACAATGACCGGCAAAGCGAAGCAGAAAGAACATGAATATCTGTATTGGGAATATCCCGAAAGAAGAGGACAGCAGGCTGTCAGGATGAATGACTGGAAAGGGATAAGGGATTCAACACGGGATGGGAATATGAAGATCAAACTCTTCAATCTTAATAATGATATTGCTGAGAAAAATGATAAGGCAGGTGAATATCCCGAAATCGTTAAGCAGATTGAAGAGATCATGGCAAAAGAACATGAGATTCCGGTTGTTGAAAGGTTTAATATCTTTCCTTCCCGATAGTAATTTAAATCCTCATATATGAGAACATTAATCGGTTTTATTTTATCCGTAATTATGATTATTTCATTTTCGAATGGATCTATGGGGCAATCAAACCGGGTAAAGCTTCCTGACAATCCTGATCTTCGAAAGGTGGAGGGGAGAGCGATGGATCTGGATCGTGAACTGAAGCAGATGCCGGTCTGTTTAGATCACTTTTCACCAATAGCATTAAGGGTCGAAGATCTTCTTTCGCGAATGACTCTTGAGGAAAAGATCGGACAGATGAATATGCCTTGCGTTTATGTGGAAGGCCTCGGCAAAGATGTTAAATCAAAGTTTGAAGGATGCCGTAAATTTGCCGAAGGCACACAGGTTGCCGGGATGGGACCGGGAGGGGGATTTTTCACCCTTCCCAATACAATACTTTTTGAGGGTCCGCGTCAGCAGGCAGAATTCCTGAATGAACTTCAGAAAATTGCGATTGAAAAGACCAGATTAAAGATACCCCTGCTTATGACTGAAGAAGGCACACATGGTCTGATGTGTTCGGGCGGGACAATTTTTCCTGAAGGACTTGCTATAGGCAGCACATGGAATTTGGATCTGGTTGAAGATATTTATTCAACAGCTGCCCGTGAAGCAAGGGCAATAGGTATCCATCAGTTGTTTACCCTGGTTGTGGAACCGAACAGGGATCCCAGACTGGGAAGGAATGAGGAAGGTTATAGTGAGGATCCATACCTTTGCTCACGGATTGCTGAATCGATAGTTAAAGGTGTACAGGGTAATGATATCTCTGCTTCTGACAAGGTCATTGCCGGATTGTGCCATTATCCGGGTCAGAGTCAACCGGTAAGCGGACTTGAGCGTGGTGCCATGGAAATTTCGGAAAGAACTCTCAGAGAAGTATTTCTTCCTCCATGGATTGCCGGAATAAAGAAGAGCGGTGCTCTGGGCGTAATGGCTACTTATCCTGCAATAGACGGAATCCCCACACACGCTTCAGAGAAAATACTTACTGAAATTCTCCGTGAAGAACTTGGCTTCGAAGGTTTGGTACTGGGAGAGGGAGGTGGTGTCTCTACCCCTGTTTATGAACATGTTGTGGCATCCCAGAAAGAAGCAGGAGCTGTTGCACTGAAGGCCGGGCTTGACGTTGGTATTTCATATGAGGACGGATATATGTTACCAATGATTGAGAATGTCAAAGAGGGCAAAGTAAGTATGGAAATGATCAACAGAGCAGTTCGGAGAATACTCACACAAAAATTCCGCCTTGGCTTATTTGATAATCCATATGTAGATCCTGATAAAGCTGTCAGCGTATCACATACAAAGGAAAACCAGGAACTGGCATTAGAGGCGGCAAGAGAGGGAATTGTCCTTCTTAAGAATGATAATAACCTTCTGCCTCTGAAAAAAGAAATCAGGTCAGTTGCAGTGATAGGTCCAAATGCAGACAATGGACTGAATCAGCTTGGTGACTATACTGCAAGGGTGGTACTGCAGGATATTTCCACTGTTCTCGGTGGTATAAAGGAAAAAGTATCGGGACGGACAAGGATCAATTATGTGAAGGGTTGTAATATTACAGGTACTGATCTGAATGAGATCGAGAAAGCAATAAGGGCGGCCAGAAGCTCAGATGTAGCGGTTGTAGTTATTGGTGAATCCCAGACTGACCCTAATACTAACGGTGAAGGTTATGATGTGGCAAGCCTCGATCTGACAGGTATGCAGGAAGAACTTGTAAGAGCAGTGTATGCAACAGGAACTCCGGTTATAGTTGTACTGATAAACGGGCGGCCCTTATCGGTAAGGTGGATCGCAGAAAATGTTCCTGCAATAGTTGAGGCCTGGAATTGCGGAGAACAGGGAGGCAGAGCGGTGGCTGATGTTTTGTTTGGAGATTACAATCCTGAAGGACGGCTGCCAATAACATTTCCCCGGCATTCAGGACAACTTCCCGTTTATTATAATCATAAACCTTCAAAGGAATACTGGATAAATCACGGATGGGGGAAAGCATATGCGGATATGCCTGCTACACCCCTGTGGGAATTTGGTTATGGACTTGGTTATACAACCTTTGAATACAGTAACCTGACAATTAAACCTGAAGTAAACGGACCGGAAGGCGAATTTCATGTAAGCCTCGATGTGACTAATACCGGGAAAAGATCCGGCGCTGAAGTGGTCCAGCTATATATAAGAGATGTTATCAGTTCAGTAACCCGGCCGGTAAAAGAACTGAAAGGTTTTAAGAAAGTAAGACTGGAACCCGGAGAAAACAAAAAAGTCGAGTTCATCGTCGGCCCGGAACAACTTTCGTTCCTCGACAGGAATCTGAATAAAGTAGTTGAACCTGGAGCTTTTGAAGTAATGGTGGGAAGTTCGTCCGAAAACATCCGGCTAAGAGGTGAATTAAAAGTTAAATAATATTTAGTTAGCTTTCATAATTCATATACTTTGTGCTCTTTGTGTTTACCTTCGTGTCCTTTGTGGTTATTTAAGCATAGTTGTTTAACCACAAAGAACACAAAGGATTACACAAAGGACACGAAGGAATACATTAGATTATTAAATTTATTGCTTAAAAGATTAAATAAATAGCTTTAGATCGGAAGAGCACACGTCTGAACTCCAGTCACGAGATTCCATCTC
>CAYQZL010000081.1:0-19526 GCA_964421975.1 uncultured Rikenellaceae bacterium | reverse complement strand
AGATAATGAGCGGTGACTGGAGTTCAGACGTGTGCTCTTCCGATCTTGGTTTTACCTGAGCCGCTCGTTCCCACGACAGCCGTAATTTTTCTTTCTTCAATAAGCAGGTCTATATTTCTCAATACCATCGGGGAATGTGGTCCTTCATACTGAAATGAAACATCGCTTATCCTGATATCTTTCTTTTCAGGGAGATGCCGTATCTTTGAGTCTCCATCAGGTTCTTCTTCTTCCATATCATGGACTTCCGCCAGTCTGTCAAGGCTTATCCTTGCATCCTGTGATGTACGGAAGAACCCGATAATCTGGTTCAGAGGCACATTAAGCTGTCCGATTATAAACTGTACGGCAAGCATCATACCCAGTGTCATATTGCCTTTAAGGACAGCGGTGGCTGAGACTATGGTTATCATCAGATTTGTCACTTCGTTTATGAATGTGGCACCTGCAGTCTGATACTGTATAAGTCCCAGTCCTTTTGATTTCAGGTTGAACAATGAGGCCTGAAGGTTTTCCCAGTCCCACCTTTTTAAAGATTCGCTCTGAGTGAGCTTAATCTCCTGCATACCATTCACAATATTGATAAGCTTGTTATTGGCTGCAGACATTTCCCGGAATCTCTGATGATCTAGTCTTGCTCTCTGTTTCATGAACAGAGATACCCAGATCACATAAAACAGTGATCCGGCAAGGAATATAGCCAGTATTTTAAAACTGTAAATTGCCAGGACGATGCCGAAAACGATAATATTGAAGAATGAGAACAATATGCTCAGGCTCGTTGAAGTAAGGAAGTTTTCGATTCTGTTGTTATCGTCAATTCTCTGAAGGATATCTCCGGTAAGCTTTGTATCGAAAAAAGCAACCGGAAGTGACATAAGTTTCTGTAGGAAGCCCGATATAATGGAAACATTAACACGCGTTCCGATGTGCAGAAGCAGCCATCCTCTTATAAATTCTACCGACATACGGCCTATTACCAGGGCCAGCTGTGCGAACAGGATAAGGTAAATAAAGCCGATATCACTGTTATTAAGACCTGTATCAATAATGGCCTGCGTCAGGAAGGGGATGATCAGCTGAATTACACTTCCAATGATCAGACCAAGCACCAGCTGACCGATATATTTTTTATATAGGTTGAAATATCTGGCAAGGAAACTGAATCCCCGAACAGGTTCCGGCTCATTTTCAGTTTCAGATAAAGCCGGGGTAGACTCTAGTATAAGGACCAGTCCGGCAGGTTTGCCGTCTTCGAGGGTGTTTGCCCAGTTTTTAATGAATTCGTCTTTTGTAAAGCTCACTAGTCCTACTGCCGGATCTGCAACACGAATTTTGTCACTGGCTATTTTGTATACAACAATGAAGTGTTTTTGTCTCCAGTGAACTATGCATGGCAGTGGTACTTTCCCAGCCAGCATGTCAAAAGGGACCTTAACTCCTATAGTTCTGAACCCCAGACTATCCGCTGCTTCCGACAGACCAAGAAAAGAAACCCCTTCTCTCGTTATGTAACATTTTTTCCGGATGGTTTCGAGGGAAAAGTTCTTTTTATGGAAAGCTGCTACCATCTTAAGGCATGCAGGACCACAATCCATCGCATCAGGTTGTCTTACAAAAGGGAATGACATTATAACCGGCAAAAGATATTATCAGTTAAATATATTTAAAAATTTCACGGGTGAAGTTATCCTGTAAATTTATGCAATGTAATTATTTTAAAGATTTTTTTACATAAAGTAAATTGTATATTTGTTCTCCAATTCAGACTGATCAGAATTGTTTAAGAGAGTGACAGACGAAATGATCATAGAGGGCATTAAAGCTCAGGAAGATAGTGTTCTCGGGTGGCTCTATGATAATTACTATAAGACCGTAAAAAATCATATAGTAAAGAATAGCGGTACGCCGGATGACGTTCCCGATATCTTTCAGGATACAATAATTATCCTTTACAGACAGATAACAGGTGATTCCCTGACCCTGTCGACCGATCTTAAAGGCTATTTCTTTGGCATAGCCCGCAATTTATGGAGTGCAAGGCTCAGGCAGAAAAATTTGGTTACCGGAATGGAACCTCAGTTTGATGTGGCAGATGAAGCATCAACAGAAGATTATGAAGAAAGGTTATTTGAAAGAATTATGAGCAGGGCCTTTCAGAAACTAAAACCTGATTGTCAGACCATTCTGACCCTCTATGCTGATGGCATAAGTTTTCAGGAGATTGCAGAAAAGATGCATCTGAAAAATGAAGATTATGCCCGCAGAAAAAAATATCTGTGCAAAGAAGCACTCCTTGAGCTTGTTAAAGCCGATACTGAATATCAGGAATATTTACGTTTTCTGAAATAAAATATCAAAGCAGTCAGAGACAGAAGAAACAGGATTATTATCGCGGCAATCAAGCGTACGGGTGCATAAACAGGTGAATTGTCGCCATATACCACCAGTGCAGACCAGAAATAAGGATGGGATTTAAGTTGTGTCGCATTTCTGAGATAAGTGGCACGTGATTTTCGCAGTGCCATACTTTTAGTATTCCCTTTTTTAAGATTCGCATAAAACCTGCTGATTATTTCAGTCCCGGACTTGTCTTCAATTTCCCACATTGACATAACCACTGACCGGCTTCCGGAATAAAGAAATCCTCTGGCCAGACTCAGAATACCTTCACCGTTTGCAAGGATGCCGGTGCCTGTATTACATGAGCTCAGAACCACCATATCGGCATTCAAAGGTATTCCGTATACTTCGGAAGTATATAACAGACCGTCGTCAGGATTATCATTTCCCTGTGAAAATATCATAGCCGAATTCATGGGATACTGATCGTTCAGAAAAGTATGCATGGCAAGATGAATAATATTATAATTTATTGCCTCGTTCTTAAAAACTGATTCCTTTGCCTTGTCATTCAGGAAAAGACTTCCGTCAGAAACAGAAGCAACATATTCAGCCTCCTGTCGGGCATAAGGCAGATCATATAAAAAACCTCTCCCATGATGATTATGAGTTAATAATGAATCAAGACTTATATTACTTCCGTAAAAGGGTGCAAAAGCAGCGAGGCGGTTCCGTCCTCTGATTTCTCTTGCAAATACCTCTTTCATCAATGCTGCAGAGTAAGCATATGAGATATTAAAATCATTCATCAGGTAATCAAGTTTACGGTAAACAATACCTTCCCCGTCATATTTTGAAGAAATGATCGTTTCAAATGGAAGATATGAAAGGTAATTATCAGGAGATATCAGGAGGTTTTCTGAAATAAAATACTTTTTCACAGGTTCGATCAGGATCCTGTAAAGGTCAATCCCGGCTTGTTGATAATCAAGAAAAGCACTCCGTGCGTCCCTGATCAATGACGGATTTGAAAG
The DNA here is from genome assembly GCA_964421975.1 of uncultured Rikenellaceae bacterium. Classification (GTDB taxonomy): domain Bacteria; phylum Bacteroidota; class Bacteroidia; order Bacteroidales; family VadinHA17; genus LD21. Next base: position 16,149 of record CAYQZL010000081.1, on the reverse strand, counting down.
CAGGGTTCTGAATTCCCTCAATCGTTTCAGGAGAAGTGAATCTGTTTTGTATGACAGCAGTTCACGGTGTTTCCGGTTGACAATAAAAATGTACAGCAGGGAGTCAGATACTATATAATTGATATAATTATTGTTTCTTCCGACAATGGAAGGTATTTCCTCCATCGAAGGTGCAAATGTATTATACTTCAGTGCAAAATATTCGGGATAATCATTTTCGAAAGTCAGTACAAGTGAATCACGGGCCCGTATTACACCAAGAATATTCCGGTTCAGTTCTGCCAGAAGATTATGGTCGGGATTACCCTTTTCCTTTTCCAGCGAGATCCTTGAATTGAGGGCTCCTATTTCGCGTTGAAGCGACTGTTCATAATTTGCTATTTCAGGAGGAATATGAAACTGTATCGCATTGAGTTCCCTGGTGGCAGCAAGCAGACCGGCTACTTTGCTTTTCTCTGCTATCCCGAAAGCCTTCTCAAGATATGATCTGTCCGATGTGACCCGGTAGCATAATTCAAAGTCACGTATAGCCATCAGGTAAGAATCCCTGTAATGATCCCCGAGAACGATCCTGCTCTCCTCCTCACTAATGTTTATCCTTATCTTGTCGATTACATCAATAATAAGATCAGATGTGAAAGCAGCAGCTTTCAGGATTCCTGTATCTCTTGTTTGCACATAGATGTCTCTCAGGATTTCGTATTTGGAGCGAAGAATTCTGACAAACCGCCTGTCAGCCTGTATTGAATCAATATCAGGATTATCAGGTAAACTGTATGATTCCGGCTTCTTTTTTCCGTAGAAAAGAAGTTCCTGGATTTTTTCAAGTGCCTCTTTACTTTGCCCGTTATGATGTAAAGCTCTTGCATATCCTTCGTAAATGGGATCTCTGAGGTTTGCATCCTCAGTATGTCTGAGAAGATAATCATTACAGACGGAGTAATATTTTATCGCAGTCTCAGAATCATTGCGGTAATTAAGCAGAAATGCGGCATAGTTCTTTAAAGCTTCAATATAATACCTTGAATCTGTACCATAATAATTCTTGGATCGTCGTACCAGGTCCGACAGGAGTGTTTCTCCTTTTTTAATATTTCCGGCATTTGCCTGAGCAATTGCATAAGTGTGTATCATATTAAAGGAATGGAAGGAATTGTCCTTAACTGCAAGTTCGATTCCCTTGCCGAAATATTCTTCCTCCTTTTCAACTATACCCAGATATCCGTAATTAATTGCCATACTGTTGATCAATGTAATATAGTTCTGATCCTGGGCCATTCTGTTTTTATCAAAAACCGCTTCAGCCTGTTCGAAATACATTCCTGCTTTTGCGTAATCTCCCATTCTTGCATATCCCGCCCCGATGCTGCTGTATAGATTACAGAGATCACTTTCCGGAAAAGCTTTTAATATTCTCAATGCGCGATCAGTATAATCTATGAAACTCTTATAGTCATTATTCAGGATCGCTGCCCCTATAAGTGTTGAATATGCCGAAGCAACTTCAGAACTTTCTTCCCCGTAATAGTCTTTTGACAGCTCTGCATAACGGAGCAAATAGCTTTTAACTCTTGAATAATTACCCAGATGATTATGTGCCACTCCCATATTAAAAAGAGCTTTCAGATACTGATCATCTTTAATATTAAGACTATCTTTAAGCCTTACTGACTCCGAAAGATGCTGAATGGCATTTTCATATCTTACTGCCAGTAAATTACACACACCAATATAATAATACATTTCGGCAGTGTACGTTGAATCTGAGGGTTTGGACCGTATGGATTTCCACAGACTGTCAGCAAGGGCCAGCAAAGCGTTTTTATTTCTGGCTGAGCTGAAATAATAGATCCTCTGGCTTATTTTATCAGTGGTTGCAGATCTGCCGGAATTTATTTGTTCCAGGAGCGGCAATATTGCCGTATCTGAATCAAAAATCCCTGAACGGGCTGAATGTTCCTCCAGGGTAAAATATAAAATCCCGGCCAGAATAAATATCCTGACCGGCAAAATAATATTAATTTGCATTTGAAATTAAATTCACCAGTTACAGATTACGTTGATAGTTCAAAAATAACCTGTATTTTAACACAATGAAAATTTTATACCTGATATTTGCTTTTATAATGTACTATATATCAATGTTTTGAATAATTTTTTATTTTTTTACGTTTTTTTTATGTCACAAAACAGGCAGAAATGACATGTAATGATATAATTAAACAAAAAGGAATTCCCAGAAGAGTAACAACAGATAAAACCAAGAGAAATGAAAAACCTGAATTTAAATGAGACAAGAGACATTTTTGCCGGTTATGAACTTACGGTTGATGAAATGTTCAATGTAAGAGGTGGAGACAATATTCACAGTGAACCGATCATTTTACCGCCGTCACCTCCCATAAAGATTTGATTAAGAAATGTTCTCCTGTGCCCGAAGGACAGGTTTTGACGTATCATTGGCATGATTTTTATTAGTAATTATATAATAAGGATAATTTTCCATTAAGGAGAGTTGTTCCTGATTTATAAAAATGATACTGCAAAGCATATACTGTCAGACTGAAATGAAAGATTATCAGAAAGAATTTATAATACAAACATGAATCCATGAAAACAATAGATTTTTCTTACTTCATTGAGCGCTTCCTGGCGGGAGAGATGAATGAAGCTGAAAAAGAGTGGTTTCGCAATGAGCTTGGAAAAAATGAAAGGCTTCGCCAGGAAATTACTCTGAGGCAGCTCACTGATTCTGCTCTTAAGAATCATGATGTCCTGCTGTTCAGAAATAAACTGACTGCTATGGGGATGAAGAAAGTGGCAGAGACACCCTCCAAAAAAGGACGCAAGCACAAAACACTTACACGTGCTGCAATTTTTGCAGGACTGATCCTCTGTGGAACACTTGCCTTCCTTAATACAAGGACGATGTCCACTGATGAAATCTTTGATCAGTACTACAAAACATATGATGTTACCACTCCTTTACGATCTGATAACAACACAGATAATGCTGATTATTCAACGGCGCTTGAATATTTCAACATAAAGGATTACAGGAGTGCAGCACATTATTTCAGTAAAGTACTTAGCAGTGACCCCCGTTATATGGAGTCTGTTATGATGGTCGGAGTATCAAAATTCGAGGAAGAAAACTATCCTGAAGCAAAATTGTCGTTCACACAAGTCATAGATGACAGAGACAATCTCTTCTTTGAAGATGCACAGTGGTACCTGGCATTGTGCTATATAAAAACATCCGAAAAGGATAAAGCCATTAAATCACTGACATATATAAAGGACTCAGGAAGTATCTACAGCAGTAATGCCGGAAAGATCCTGAGGAAGATGAAGTAAATAGTTGCTTTTCAGGGAGAATGAAATTACCTTCTGTTCTTACTTAAGGTAAGAAGAAAATGACCGTCATTCAGAGGCGGTCATTTTTAATTTTTACGACCGATAATTTTTACTTCCGTCCTGCGATTCATTCTGCGTCCCTCTGAAGTTATGTTATCACCTATCGGCGACGTGTTCCCATATCCTTTATGATGTAAGCGGATCTGGGATATTCCACTTTCAATAAGATAGTTCACAACTGAAAGTGCTCTTTTTTCAGATAATTGAAGATTGTATTCAGCTGTACCCGTGGAATCAGTATAACCACCAATTTCAACTATCAGATCCTTATTGGTTTTTAACAGTTCGGCAAGATTATCAAGCTCTGAGATCGATTCTTTTTTCAGTTCCCAGCGGTCAATTTCATAAAAGACATTTGTAAGCAACATTCTTTCGCCGACCTTTAATGGACTTAGTTTTATTTTTTTAATCAATGGTTCCATCACAGAGTGAATTCCCTCGAACATGAAATTCTCGGAATGGAAAAGATAACCGGGGCTGGATACATTAATTCCATAATTATTGCCTGAAGGCAGGCATACAAGAAAATTACCCCTGTCGTCCGTTTTACTTTTAATTGTTACCTTATCATTTGTAAGGTTTATCAACTCAAAATCTGCTTTTAATACTCTGCCTGTTTCCCTGTCGGTGACACTACCTTTCAGATATGATACCGGATTCGGTCTGAAAGATTTGTCCAGGGTAAACCAGAATATGTCTTTTCCGTTGGAATTATCACGTTTTGAAGAAAAATATGCTTTTTGTCCGCCGGCTTCTATAACGAGACCCATATCATCACTGGAAGTATTAACAGGATATCCCAGGTTCTTGGGCTCTGTCCATGTACTGTCTTCTTTCATCCTGGAAAGGTATATATCCAGCCCCCCCATTCCTGGTCGGCCATTGGATGCAAAATAAAGCGATCTTCCATCGAAATGAATAAAAGGCGACATTTCATCACCGTCAGTATTGATCACATCACCCAGGTTGACCGGATTCTTCCAGGTTCCTCTGTCATTCATGATCGAATACCAGATATCTTTTCCACCCTTCCCTCCCGGCCTGCTGCTTGAGAAGAACAGCATATTACCATCGGCACTTATTGAAGGTGTTGATTCCCACGAAGCTGTATTTACCGGAGAGCCCAGGTTATAAGGGATAGACCATCTTCCGTTGTTATAGGCTGAAAAATAAATATCGCAACTGCCAAGGCCTCCCGGCCTGTCACATGCGGTAAAATACATAAAATTACCATTGGAGGAAATGGTCTGTGCTCCTTCGTTTTGTGCAGTATTAAGGGGTTCACCTGCATTGAACGGAGCAATCCATCCTGTATCCGACATGAAACTTATATAAAAGTCTTCCTGGTAGTTTGCACGGTTCAGAAAACCGGACGATCCGAATGATTGCCGGGTGAACATCAGGGTCTGTCCGTCTGCAGTTATAGATGGCCAGTACTCATCATCCCTGGTATTGATCGATGCACCGATGCTAACGGGATTGAAGGGTACCGGTTTCTTTACGGCTTCTATGGCAAACTCACAGCTTATAATATTCTTTGCCGCGATCTGTTTGTTTTTTGCACTGCTTCCCCCATGTCGCAGATATGCCCTGTAGTTTTTTAATGCAGCCTGATAATCCTCAATCATCATTTCAGCGTTGGCCAGACTGAAATACACCGGGATATATGCAAGCGAATCAATACTAACAGCTTTACGGTAATTCTCAGCAGCACTGGTATGATTATTCTGTTTTGTATATAATTCCCCCAGCATCATATACGCTTCATAGAATTCAGGATCATGTGAAATGGCTATTTTAAAAAGTGTTTCCGCTTTTTTAAAATCGAAATATTCATAGTATGTGACCCCGTCGTTGTAAGTTTTCAGTGCCTTGTTTGAACGTGTATGCAAGGACTGGGAATAAATCTCTCCTGTTAAAAGAAAGGATACAATCAGATAAAATATTGCCGGAATAATTCTCATTACTGCTTCAGGGTATATGCATATATTTATGTATCTGCAGGGATATTCTCCATTCAGGATTTTTGAGTACATAGCTCACTATCTGAGGGATAATTGAGTTGAATCTGCTCCATTCGGGTTGAAGGAACAGGTGACAATTATTTTTCACAAGAGCACGGTATTTTTCAGCCCATTCAAAATCATCTACTGTTTCCACAATGATCTTCAGTTCATCGGCAAGTCTGCAGTACTCAGTCAATGGTGGTACGTTTTTCTTCGGGGAAAGACAGATCCAGTCCCATTTCCCACTTACCGGAGATGATCCTGAGGTTTCGAGAAAAGTCTTCAGTTTATTTTTTTTCAGGCCTTTACAGAGGTAATCAAGATCCCACATAAGGGGTTCTCCTCCCGTAACAATTACCGAATCAGCGCCTGAATTAACAGCATGATCTATTATTTGATCAGTATGTATAAGAGGATGTAAATCCGGATCCCATGCAAATTTAGTATCGCACCAGTTACATCCCACATCGCAACCGCCCAGCCTTATGAACCAGGCTGCTTTCCCTGAATGATATCCTTCACCCTGTACTGAAAAGAATTCTTCAACAAGCGGAAGATTAATACCGTCTGACTGTATTACAGATTGTGTAACCATGTTTCCTGTCAGGATCCTGAGTTGCAGAACCTGTACAAATATAGGGAATTTTTCTCTTTTTTACATTATTTTCTGATTCTCAATAGATTCAGAAAAGCATCGAAGAAAAATGTATTATCATGTATTCCTGAAAACACCGGAGCTCCGGGGCCATATGAAAGAATAGGTACCATAGTTCCTGAATGATCGGTTGTTCCGAAAACTGCGCTTACCTTGTTTTCCTTTTCACTTCCGTCAGTAAGTACAAGTCCTCCGGTCTCATGATCTGCAGTAGTGACAACAAGCGTCTGTCTGTTTTTCGCTGCAAAATCAAGTGCAACACCTATGGCTTTGTCCATATCAATCACCTCTGATGTTATATAATCAATGTCATTTGCATGTGCCCCCCAGTCAATCATTGAAGCTTCAATCATAAGGAAGAATCCGTCTTTATCGCGGCTCAGGATTTCTATTGCCTTCTTTGTCATCTCCTCAAGGCTACCCGTCCGGCCTTCGCTTACCTGAGGCATATGCACTTTAGCCAGTAATCCGGCCAGTTTACCTGACTGTGAAGCCTTCATCTCATCAATTGTATAAACAACGTCATAGCCATTTGCTTCAAGTTCGGCAGCCAGGTCCCTTCCGTCAGCACGCTTACGGAAATGATCTTCTCCGCCACCCAGGAAAACATCAGCTGATCCGTTCAGAAAATGCAATGCTATATCTTCATAACTTCCCCGGCTGGAATTATGAGCCACAAAAGAAGCAGGTGTGGCATGTGTTATAGAACTTGTACTGACTACACCGGTTGACAAGCCCTTGCGATGTACAATTTCAGTAATCGATTCAACAACAGTATTATCGGGTTTAACTCCAATCATCCCGTTATTTGTTTTTACACCACAAGCAATTGCAGTACCTCCGGCTGCAGAATCAGTAATATAATTATCTGCCGACTGTGTAATGCTGAAACCGGAATAATGAAATCGCTGAAGGTTCAACGGCGTATTATTGACAGTCATCCCTGCTGTAAGATGAGCTACACCCATGCCATCTCCGATAAAGAGTATTATATTCCTTGTTCGCTTTGAGAATGATTCTTTCTTTTCCGGGACAACCATTGAAGAGCTGATCAGGAACGCAAAAAGTGTCAGAAGAATTGCATATTTTCTTTGTGTTTTCATAAGTCAAATAATTAATTGTCTATATTTTTAAGCATCTTTATAATAACAATGCAGATGTTCAATTTGTTTTGCCGAATAATAACGATTTTTCGCGTGGTATTGCATTTTCAACCCATTTTTCCGGTACTATTTTCCAGTTATTCATTGCTAAGGGAGCAAGAGTCTTTTCAGCTTCTACTTCCCTGAGTATAAAATACCTCAGATCCCTGTCAGTTGAACGGATCAGTCTCTGGCGAAGATCATCCTGCCTGATCCCGGCCCCCCGGGTAAGATGCCCGCCACCTCCGTTACCACGATAGGAGTTTAAAGCAACGTTGTAATATTCCTGCCTGTCGAAAGGGCGTCCGTCACTTAAAGATTTAATGATAACCATCTTACCCTCAGGTCTGCTCACATCTACAAGATAATCCAGTCCGGCTGCAGAATCAAAGTTATAGGATTGATTTCTCAGCCATGCTCTGCCATTTGTAAGCCTGGGTTTTCCATCATCTCCCAACCTGTATTTTAGAAGATAGTCACCCGGGCCTTTCATGGGATTCAGCCATTCGGAATAACTGTATTCGAGGTATCTGACGATTTCATCTCCTTTCAGTCTCATGGTATACAGCATATTCTCGAACCTGTAAAGCTTGAACATATCGCCGACTGTAAGCGGACCCTTTGTTATTTCTTCATCAAATGAAAGAGGAGCTGCAAAGGAAATATCGGCGCCGGTAAGCTTCAGCTGAATGGAATGTATCATATCCACAAAAGGAGATGAACCGAAATATGAATCGCGCGATGAAATTGTTGAAAGCGAATTGCCGATTACCTTACTTACATAATTATATACTTCTTCTTTTTGTTTCACGAATCCTGAAACAAACTCATTATACACCTGATAATCTGATGTTTCAATAAGAGAGCCTGAAATTCTCCTGATATTGACTTTTCTATTTCCCCCGACCGATAACAATATTTCAGCACAGGCAATGTTCTCTGCCCTGCTCCCACCATTGAGTATTAACAGTGTATCTCCTGCTTTATTGATAAATGATTCATTCACGGTACGATGATCATGTCCTGTAAAGATTATATCAAATCCGGGGACATTATATGCTACTGCAGCAGAGCCATTTTCTTCAGAAGCTCTGTAACCGGTATCATCCCTGTTCCATCCTGAATGGAAAAGTCCGACGATCAGATCCGGGTCCTCTTTTTTGATCTGAGGCATCCATAATTCTGCCGTCCGGACCATATCCCTGAATTCAATACCCGAGTAAAGCTCTTCGGGCAACCAGTTAGGAACAGATGGCGTTATCAGTCCGAAAACGGCCACTTTTATTCCCTTCTTTTCAAGTATTACATAAGGTTTGAAATATGGTTTCCCGGACCGGATGTCAACAGCATTAGCAGCAAGTACAGGAAATTCATATGCGGAAATAAGACGATCATATACGGAATGTCCTGCTTCAATATCATGGTTCCCTGCTGTAACAGCGTCGTATTCAAGGTAATTAAATGCCTCAGACATTAAATGAGGTGAAACAGTATCTATGTAATTGTAATAATAAACCGCCGGCTGCCCCTGAATATTATCACCATTATCGAACAGAAAAACCACATCATTCTGTTTTCTTTCCCGTTTGATAAATGAAGCCACATGAGCCAGGGAAGCATCAAGTGGTTTCATATCGATATAGTCATACGGAAAGATAACACCATGTATATCTGTAGTTTCGATTATCGAAACAGTAATTGTCCCCTTTTCTTTACAGGATGAAAAGAGAATAACAGATAAGAAGAAAATTATCGCTGATTTTATTTGATATGCTTTAATATTCATAAACAGGATCACTAATGGTTTCAATACAGGCCATAAACTTAGAAAAGATTATTTATTTCCGCACACTCCCGGCAGTAAATAACATAACCCTGCAGTAAAACAATATATTTGCAAATATTTCTCACTTATGGTACGTACGGGTCTTGAACAGATACGGGAAAAATTACCTTCAGGACTGAAGGGAAAAAAGCTTGGCGTTTTGTGTCATGCTGCCAGTATAGCAACGGATTTTATTCACATCAGCCGGTTCATTCATAACAGTAATGAATGCTACCTGTCTGCCATATTCGGTCCCCAGCACGGGCTGCACGGACAAACACAGGATAATATGATTGAATGGGAAGGTTCAACAGATCCTGTTCTGAATGTCCCTGTATACAGTCTTTACGGCGGGTACCGCAAACCAACGGAACAGATGCTGAATGATATTGAGGCAATGGTGATCGATCTGCAGGATGTCGGGGCAAGGTTGTACACCTACATATGGACTGTCAAACTATGTATCGAAGCCTGCAGTGAAAAAGGGATACCGGTATGGATACTTGACAGGCCTAATCCTGTGGGATCACTGCCCTTTGACGGACCTGTTCTTAAAGAAGAATATTTTACCTTTGTCGGAGGTGCCTGTATTCCCCTGTGCCACAGGATGACGATAGGTGAAATGGCTTTGTGGATAAAGGAAAAATATTATCCGGCGGCTGTATTGAATGTTATCTGGATGAAGGATTGGCACAGGAGCTCGCTGTTCAGTGAAACAGGGCTTCCCTGGGTGCTTCCGTCACCCAACATTCCGACCCTTCAGAGTGCGATTGTTTACCCTGGAACAGTGCTGATTGAAGCGCTTAATATCTCAGAAGGAAGAGGAACAACGATCCCCTTTGAACTTTTAGGAGCACCATTTATCGATGAAGAAAGACTTAAAAAAGAACTGGATTCCAGATCTGTTCCGGGATGTATATTCCGGACACACAATTTTATCCCTACATTCAATAAATACACCGGCAGATTATGTAATGGCATACAGATACATGTCACCAGTCCTGCAGACTATTTCCCTGTCGGCACTGCCATGGAGATTATTGATGCGATAATTAAAACATCGCCTGAGGGTAGTTTCAGATTCATTCCTCCGCCATATGAATATGAGATGGAACTCATGCCCTTTGATATCCTGTCGGGAGACTCATTTATGCGTAATGCGCTGATCAGCAGGACTCCGCCAGCCACTGTAAAAGAAAGATGGAGGGATGAAATAAATGAGTTCAGGAAGGAATTCACGGAATTCTCAGGATATCCTGAATAGATTTAAATTTACTTCTCCGCAATCTTATCCGTAATAGGAAGACAGTTTTTCGATCAGCTGTCTTGAATAGATGGGTTTTATAAGAAAATCATCGAATCCGGATTCGGTGATATTATCGGTATCACCCGTAAAGCTGTAGGCGGTCTGGGCAATAAGCTTGACCTCCCTTCGCAGTTCCCTGATCTTTTTTGCAGAAGTATAGCCGTCCATTACAGGAAGCTGAATATCCATAAGTACCAGTTCGATTTCAGGATCATTTTCCACAAGTTCCACTGCTTCCTTTCCATCTCCAGCATTGATCAGTACAGCTTCTGTCTTTTCAAGTATCTTGTTAAGATACAGTCTGCTTGACAGATCATCTTCAACAATCAGGATTTTTTTTCCTTTAAGGATTGAATCTTGCATTTCACATCTTATTATTCAAAGAGACCTTCATCACGCAAAAGTAGTAAAATTGCAGATTGGGGAACCACTATATATTTTTCCTTATTGAATTCGATCTCAATTGCACTGTTCTGAAGGTAAACTGCCTGATCACCCTCTTTTGGCTGCAGGGGCACATACTTGGGCTCTTCCGGTTTACTTTTCCATGGTTCATCAGTTTCATGAACAGCAGGTATCGGATATCCGGGACCAACTTTCAGCACATACCCAATCTGAACCTTTTCATTTTCATTAACACCCGGAGGAAGATAAAGACCGCTTTTTGTCTTTGACTGGGGAGTTTTTGGTTTAATAAGAATCCTGTCGCCAATAACAATCAGCTTCTGAAGGTCTTTTTCATCTAATAATACACTCATAATATTTTTTATTAGGGGCAAAAATATCAAATTTTATGCAAAACATAAACCTTAACAAAGTTATTAGCTATTATTGCATGATAAAGGGTATTCTCTGAATACTGCATTCGCTGAATGGCAGATAGAGGCACATATAAGACCATCAGATCTGCTTCCTCCGGATTATACAGGGAAAAAGGAAGCAGGTTCATATCATGGGCTCATCCTGTAAAAAATGAAAATGATATCAAACAGATAATCGACCATATCAGGAAAGAGTATCATGAAGCAAGACATCATTGCTATGCCTGGGTTACGGGAGCTGAAGCGGATAAATGGAGGGCAAATGATGACGGAGAACCATCAGGGACAGCAGGTCGCCCGATCCTCGGACAAATAAGATCTTTCGGGCTTACAAACATACTCATTGTTGTTTCAAGGTATTTCGGGGGGACACTTCTGGGGACAAGCGGACTTATAAATGCATATAAAACAGCAGCATCAGACGCACTTCAGAATGCAGAAATAACAGAACATGTCGTTAAGGCATCATATGAGCTTTTTTTCCCGTACAGGTCCATTAATGATGTTATGAAAATCATTAAAGAGGAAGATATTGAACAGTCCGAACATTCATTCGATCTGGAATGCAGGATTATAATTGCCTTCAGAGCAACAGACCGGGAAAGGATATTGTCCCGTTTTTTGAGGATCGATGGTTTGAAGCACCGATATAACGATTCTGATTAACCTGCAGCGCCTTCCCGAAAGTTGTTAATAAATTATCAACATATATGTGGTGATCATCAAACTTACGTAAATTTGATATATTACAGTAACGAGTCATAATCATACTGCAGATCAATGAAAAACAGAAGTTTGGTATCTATTGATGATTTCAATAAAGAAGAGATAATACAGATACTCGACCTTGCCTCCGGATTTGAAATTCAGCCCGTGAGGAAACTCCTTGAAGGTAAAGTTATAGCGACCCTTTTTTTTGAACCATCCACGAGAACAAGGCTGAGTTTTGAAAGCGCTATAAGCCGCCTGGGGGGAAAAATAGTCGGATTTGCCGATTCAGCCATATCAAGCGTAACAAAGGGCGAGACATTGCATGACACAATAAAGATGGTCAACAGCTATTGTGACCTGATAGTAATGAGGCATCCTTATGAAGGAAGTGCCAGATATGCCAGTGAAATAGCCACTGTGCCTGTAATAAATGCCGGAGACGGCGCCAATCAGCATCCGACACAGACTCTTCTTGACCTCTATTCAATAAGAAAAACACAGGGAACTCTTGAAAATCTAAACATTTTCATGGTAGGCGATCTTAAATATGGCCGGACTGTCCATTCACTGCTTATGGCAATGGCACACTGGAACGCTACATTCAATTTCATTTCCCCGGAAGAATTGAGGATGCCAGATGAGTTTAAGCTCTATCTGGATAATGCAGGTTTAAAATATTATGAACATCTGGATTTTTCAGAAATAATATCGAAAGCCGATATCATTTATATGACCAGGGTTCAAAAGGAAAGATTTTCCGATCCCATTGAATATGAAAAAGTAAAGAATGTCTATGTACTTAAGAATTCCATGCTGAAGAATACGAAGGCAAATATGAGGATCCTTCACCCGCTGCCAAGAGTAAATGAGATCCATACCGATGTCGACAGCAATCCCAAAGCTTATTATTTTGAACAGGCATTGAACGGTGTATTTACCCGTCAGGCTATCTTATGCAAATTACTTGATCTGGAAGTTTAAAAGGCAATAACATGAAGGAAGCAAAACAACAACTGGTAGTAAGCGCAATACAAAACGGAACTGTCATCGATCACGTTCCTGCAAAAAACCTTTTTAAAGTAATACAGATACTTGGACTTGATCATATTGAGAACCAGATAACATTCGGGACCAACCTTGAAAGTAAAAAGCTGGGAAGAAAAGCAATAATTAAGATCTCCGAAAGATTTTTTGAAGATGATGATATTAACCGGATCGCCCTCGTGGCTCCTGAAGCAAAGCTGAATATTATAAAGGATTATGTGGTTGTTGAAAAGAAAGTGGTTGAGGTTCCGGATCAAATAAAAGGTATTGCAAAATGCATGAATCCCAAATGCATTACGAATTTTGAAAATGTCACAACGAGTTTCAGGGTAGTATCAAAAAAGAATGTGGCACTAAAATGCCATTACTGCGAGAAAATTACCAGCCAGGAAAACCTTCAGATCATCTGATCATTTCGGTTTCCGGAATGTTTCATGATAGTATCCGTATTCCTTAATCCTTTATCTCAACCTGTCATAGGACCTTACAAGATCTTCATCATTCTTTATTCCCCTCCATGCAAGAATGATCAGAATTATATTGATTAAAGGAATGAACATTTCAAAACGGGGCAGGAGACTTAACTGGTTCCGGCTCATAAAGGAAATCCCGTAAAATGCTGCAATGCCTATCAGCAACAGGTTTAACAGGAACAACATCAGGATAACCTTTAACTGTATCTTCCTTTTCTTAAACAAAAAAATAGAAATAAGCGATACGACAGGAATTAATAAAGACAATATCAGAAGAGGCAAGGTTTTCATAACAGGTAACAGCTCCCGCTCAGCACCTATCCGGAAAATTCCGCTCATATTCATAAGGAACTCAGAATCTTTGCTGTCAGCAAACTTAAATATTTCACCTGTCAGGAATAATCCTGCCAGAATTGTTGTCAATAATAGAAAAACTGACTGGATACGTTGGATCATGATTAAAGAATATTACTCAGGAACAAAAATAACTTGTTTTATTCAAACAGCCTATTCCGGATAATAATGAACCGAAATAATTATTATCCTCTGTTTTATGAAATTTTAACATTATAAACAGGATAAAAGCTGCTACGGGGATTTCTAAAATATCTAACTTTGTCAGTCAATTTTTTAACAGGTTTATCCTGATTATTAATGGTTAAACAGTTCAGAAAATAATATTTCATATATTTTCCTTATGAATAAACGATTTAAGGTAATTATAACAATCTTACTGATCGCAGTTGCTGTGTTCATAGTATTTTATCCGAAGATTAAACCTGTTCTCGGACGTAAACAGAATACCGCCGGTCCCGGCGGCCCGGGACCAGGACCCGGTGGAGGAACACAAGGGCGTAATCTGCTGAATGTAAGCGGATTTGTAATCAAACCCACAACAATGAACGAACTTATTACAACTGGCGGAACATTGAGACCGGATGAGGAGGTTGAACTGTCATTTGAAACATCCGGCAAGATTGTGGGAATTAATTTCACAGAAGGAACAAGGGTAAAGAAAGGGGACCTTCTGGCAAAAATAAATGACAAACCTCTGCAGGCTCAGCTTCAGAAACTGCAGGCTCAGCAGAAACTGGTTGAAGAAAAGGAATTCAGGCAGCGAAGTCTGCTCGACAAAGATGCAATCAGCCAGGAAAGTTATGATCAGATCGTGACTGAACTGCAGACAATACAGGCTGATATTAATCTCATACAGGCCAGGATATCTGAAACCGAATTGCGTGCCCCGTTTGACGGGATAATAGGGCTAAGGTATCTGAGCGAAGGAAGCTACGCAACTCCATCCACAAAAATTGCACGGCTCATCAAAATGAGCCCGATAAAACTCGAGTTTTCCATTCCCGAAAAATATGCTGATGAAATTAAAATAGGTTTTCCGGTAATCTTTACAGTTGATAATAAGAATTATGATGCCAGGGTTTATGCCGTTGATCCTAAAATAGACCTGGGGACGAGAACTATTGTACTCAGAGCTTTATATCCCAATAGCAGGGAAGAACTCAAATCAGGCCGGTATGCTGACATTACCCTGAGATTAAACCAGATAGAAAATGCCATTGCAATTCCAAGTGAAGCCCTGATACCTGAAATGGAGGGTGAAATGGTATATGTTTACAGAAAAGGCAGGGCAGAAGGTGCTAAGGTGGGCACTGGTCTCAGGACAGAATCCCTCATACAGATCTCTGACGGATTGAAATTTGGTGATACGTTGATTGTTACCGGTATACTGCAACTACGGCAGAGCCTGCCCGTGGTATTAGACACATTGATTACCAACTAATTAATTCATAAAACTGTTTCAATGAGCTTATCTTCAGTAAGTATAAACAGACCGGTTCTTACATCAGTATTCGCAATAATTATTCTGCTGTTCGGAATTGTTGGTTTTACTTTTCTGGGTGTCAGAGAATTCCCGAGTGTTGATCCTGCCATAATAACGGTTGGAACATCTTATCCCGGTGCCAACTCAGATGTTATTGAAACGCAGATAACCGAACCACTGGAGCAGAATATTAATGGTATTCCGGGTGTAAGATCGCTTACGAGTGTCAGCAGCCAGGGTATGAGCAGGATAACGGTTGAATTTGAACTTTCTGTTGATCTTGAAACTGCCGCAAATGACGTCAGGGATAAAGTATCCCAGGCAATGAGATATCTGCCCCGCGACTGTGATCCTCCCACTGTTGCAAAAGCTGATGCTGACGCAAATCCCATTCTTTTCCTTACCGTTGAGAGCGGCAAACGATCATTGCTCCAGCTTTCGGAGATTGCCGACCTTACTCTGAAAGAACAGCTTCAAACCATTTCAGGTGTAAGTGCCGTAAGTATATTCGGTGAAAAACGATATGCTATGCGGCTCTGGATAGATCCGGCCAAACTGGCGGGATACGGGCTAACTCCCATGGATGTCAGAAACGCAATCAACAGGGAAAATGTAGAGCTGCCCAGCGGAAGTATTGAGGGAACCAATACACAATTGTCCATCCGAACAATGGGCCTTATGACCACCCCAAAACAGTTCAATGACCTGATACTTAAACAGTCTGGTGATAATATTGTAAGATTTAAAGATATTGGCAGAGCTGAACTGGGTCCGGAAGATATACGGGGAATCCTTAAAAGAGACGGGGTCCCTATGGTACAGATAGCAATGATACCACAACCAGGGTCAAACCATATTGACATAGTCGATGAAGTTTACAGACGGCTTGAATATATAAGGAAAGATCTT
>CAYQZL010000080.1:1703-19711 GCA_964421975.1 uncultured Rikenellaceae bacterium | reverse complement strand
CTACACCCTATCCTACACTCTTTCCCTACACGACGCTCTTCCGATCTGGAAACTAAGTCGCGGATTTAATTCAGGATTCAAAATCCGGTTCCGGGTTTTGCCAGCCGAGTCCGCTATCTGGCGGAGGAGGCTGGTTTCAGGCTTTACCAGCCGAAGCTTTCTTTGACCTCCGTAGCCTTGGCGAAGGAGGTGGCGAAGGCTGGGTTTCAGAGTTTCAGGGTTTCAGGGTTTCACGGAACTTTATCAAACCCTGAACGCTGAACGCTAAACGCGAACGCTGAACGCTAAACGCTGAACGCTAAACGCGAACACTGAACCCTGAACGCGAACGCTGAACGCTACACGCTAAACCCTGAACCTACGCGAAATATTTAAAAATTCACATGTAAATAAATGGTTAATAGCGGTTTAAGATGTTAACATTTTTCTGTTAACAACAATTATTAAAATTATTTGTTATTAATTCGTATAATATTATCTTTGCGACAATTTTCAAAAAAGCATGAGACAGCTAAAAATTACCAAATCCATAACAAACAGAGAGAGTGCATCACTTGATAAATACCTGCAGGAGATTGGTAAAGAGGAGTTGATATCGGTAGAGGAAGAAGTTGAACTGGCTCAGCGTATTAAAAAGGGAGACAGAACTGCTCTGGAAAAACTCACCAAAGCAAATCTTCGTTTTGTTGTATCAGTTGCAAAACAGTATCAGAATCAGGGATTAAGTCTTCCTGATCTTATCAATGAGGGTAATCTCGGTTTGATAAAAGCTGCTGAAAAATTCGATGAAACAAGGGGATTCAAGTTCATTTCCTATGCAGTATGGTGGATAAGGCAGTCGATACTTCAGGCGCTTGCCGAGCAGTCAAGGATAGTGAGACTTCCTCTTAATCAGGTCGGATCACTGAACAAGATAAACAAGGCTTTCTCAAGGTTTGAGCAGGAGAATGAACGTACTCCATCTCCTGAAGAGCTTGCGGATGTTCTTGAACTTCCCAAGGAAAAAGTAACGGATACACTTAAGGTATCAGGCCGGCATGTATCGGTTGATGCTCCCTTCATCGAGGGTGAGGATAACAGTCTTCTGGATGTTCTTACAAATACTGATTCACCGGTTGCAGATAAGCTTCTGATGGATGAATCATTATCGAGGGAGATCTACAGGGCGCTGGCAACACTTACCGAAAGGGAAAGAGACATAATCAGGTACTTTTTCGGAATAGGTTGTCAGGAGATGACACTTGAGGAGATAGGAGAGAAATTCGGTCTTACACGTGAAAGAGTAAGACAGATTAAGGAAAAAGCGATCCGCCGCCTCAGGCATACATCCCGAAGCAAATTATTGAAGGGTTATTTAGGTTAGTATACCGGGTTCTCCGGAACAAGGAAGGCGCTGAATGAAGCGCCTTTTCTTTTTCCCTTGTGGGACTCAGTGTAATTGAGAGTTATTTTTTTTGATGTTCCCATTTTTTATTGATGGGTGTAAACTTTGTGGCGAAAACTCTATATTTTTGGAAGATTCATAACTTATGAAATTCAAACTCGTATCGGATTTTGTTCCTACCGGCGATCAGCCTGAGGCTATACGGCAGCTTTCCGAAGGCCTGGAAAAAAGAGTCCCTTACCAGACACTTCTCGGAGTTACCGGCTCAGGAAAGACTTTTACAATAGCAAATGTCATTGAAAAAGCCCGGCGGCCGGTACTGGTACTGAGTCATAATAAAACCCTTGCAGCACAACTCTATGGTGAATTCAGACAATTCTTCCCGGAGAACCGTGTTGAGTATTTTGTTTCATATTATGATTATTATCAACCCGAAGCATATCTTCCTGTTACGGATACATATATTGAAAAAGACCTTTCAATAAATGAAGATATTGAAAAACTGAGACTGAGCACAACATCTGCTCTCCTTTCCGGGAGAACAGATGTACTGGTCGTTTCTTCAGTTTCCTGCCTTTATGGCATAGGAAATCCTGACGATTACCATTCAAATACCGTTCATATCATGACCGGAAGGAAGACCGGACGAAACCAGTTTCTGAGAAAACTTGTTGACAGTCTTTATTCCCGTAATGAACTCGAATTCAGGCACGGTACTTTCAGGGTAAGAGGTGATACTGTCGACATATTCCCTGCATATGCGGATATTGCTGTAAGAGTTATATTTTTTGGTGATCAGATTGAGGAAATAAGCACATTTGATCCGATTAGCGGTGATCTGCTCAGTAAACTGGATGATTATATAATTTATCCTGCCAATATATTTGTTACAACCCGTGAAAGGATAAACCAGGCAATAGGTAAAATACAGGACGATCTGGTCAGGCAGGTTACGTATTTCAACGATATAGGGAAGAGGGAGGAAGCCAGAAGACTTGAACAACGGGTTTCTTATGATCTTGAAATGATCAAAGAACTGGGTTATTGCAGCGGTATTGAGAATTATTCGCGTTATTTTGATGGTCGTCCTGCCGGGACAAGACCATTCTGCCTGCTCGATTATTTTCCGGAGGATTTCATAACCGTAATTGATGAAAGCCATGTCAGCATTCCACAGATCAGGGGTATGTATGGTGGAGATCATTCGCGAAAACAGACACTGGTCGAATATGGATTCAGGTTACCTGCAGCTCTTGACAACAGGCCGCTGCGGATAGAGGAATTCGAATCTCTTACAGGACAGATTATTTATGTGAGTGCCACGCCGGCAGATTATGAACTTGAAAAAAGCGAAGGAGTGATTGTTGACCAGGTACTGAGGCCCACCGGATTATTGGATCCGCCCGTGGAAGTAAGACCAACCCTTAACCAGATAGATAATCTTATGGATGAAATAAGGGACAGGGCTGCTGCGGGTGAAAGAACGCTGGTGACTACAATCACGAAAAGAATGGCAGAAGAGCTCAATGCTTATTTTCTGAAGTTTGATATTAAAAGCAGATATATTCATTCGGATATAGATACCATTGAACGTATCGAAATAATGGAAGGATTACGTACAGGTGAGTTTGATGTTCTTGTAGGGGTCAACCTGCTCAGGGAGGGACTGGATCTTCCGGAAGTATCGCTCGTAGCTATACTGGATGCAGACAAGGAAGGATTCCTGAGGTCATCAAGATCCCTTACCCAGACGGCCGGAAGGGCTGCACGTAATCTGAACGGAAAGGTTGTGATGTATGCCGATACTGTAACAAACAGTATGCAGATGACCATAAATGAAACTAACCGCCGCCGTGAAAAACAGCTGAGATATAATGCTGAGATGGGTATAACGCCGGCTCAGATAGTCAGAAAAACAGGAACTATCCTTACCGGATTAAGGAAAAAAGGTGTCAGTGTTAAAGCTTATATTGAACCCGAACGGATGGATGTTGCCGCTGATCCTGTTGTAAAGTATATGAACCGGGAAGCTCTTGAGAAAGCTATTGAAACCACAAGAAAGAATATGGAAAAGGCAGCATCAGAACTGAATTTCATTGAAGCTGCAAGATTCAGGGATGAAATGGCCCAGCTGCAGAAGCTGCTTAAAGGTAAATCCAAATAGAATTCAGGTTCAGGATCTGATCCGTTAACGTGTTGCAACCCAGTCGCTTGTATTGCCCATGACAGAATTGGATACCTTACCCGACATTTTGTTGCCGTTTATTGAACCGGTATATAAATAATCTCCTGCCCTGAAAGTAATTTCAGCTCCGCTTAACCTTCCGTCCGTTATCGTTACCGGTTTCCCGTTATGATTAAGTTTGCCATATACCATCTGGAACTGCTGTGTAAGAACAAGTTCATCCTTGCCTAATTTCCAGGTTCCTTCAACTTTGGCCGGAACAATCCACAGAAGTGCTGTATTCCAGCTGTTCCAGTTGTCATCGGTTGTGACTTCCCTGTCGGCTTCCCATTCTCCCATGGTAAATGTGTTTGAAACGATCCTTGTTCCGGGTTTAAGTTCCAGAAGCCTTGGCCTTAATTTCAGATTTATTTCGGGAAGAAGGAACATAGTTATAACAGTTGCTTTTGACAGGTCACATTCATAGAGGTCGGCTTCCATGAATTCAGCCTTGCCTGTGACACCCTCCTTTGCGGCATTTCTTCTCGACAGTGCTACCATATCGGGATTATACTCAATTCCCAGTGCTTTTGCCCCTCTTTTTGCAGCTGAAATAACCGTACGTCCGTCGCCTGAACCGAGATCCATTACAAAATCGGCAGGTGTGACTTTCGCTATGGCAAGCATCGTGTCAACAAGTTCCTGAGGTGTGGGAACCCACACAACATCTTTGCCCTGCTGACCAACTTCGGGGACATAAGCATCACCGGATCTATTGTTCTGTGCTGTAATTATCGACGATACAAAAATTAATAATATTGCGGTAACCGCTGCTTTGTAATGGATCTGTGATTTCATTTCATCCTCCTTTTTTGTTACTGAACGGAAAATTCAAGAATAAAATTAACTGTTTTATTTAATATTGGTAACAAGTTTAAAAATATAATTTCCTATTGAAAGACAGGCTGTCAGTCCGGGTGATTCCATCCCGATCAGATTAATAAATCCTTTGAATCCCCTTTCACTCTCTTCCATTATGTAAAAATCACGTATGGGGTCACCTTTTTTCTGGGTTTTAGGCCTTATCCCTGCCATTTCAGGCGAAATATCATCTAATTCAAGAAAAGGGAGGAATTTCCTTGCTGATCTCCAGAATGCTTCCTGTTTTGAAACATCTACATGGTAGTCATATATATTTGAATCAAGGTAGGTGACATCGGGTCCCAGCTTGACACCGCCGGCCAGATCTATTGTCACATGAATCCCGATACCCTCCATATTGTGATGAGGGACCGGATAAATAAGCCTCCTGACCAACCTGTTTTTAGGGGGATTTATCCTGAAATATTCACCCTTGCAAAAATGAACTGAAAGATTTTCATCCTTTATACCGGCCATTTCAGCTACCTTATCAGCAGTAAGTCCGGCAGCATTTATCACGATCCTTGTCGTGAAAATGAAATATTGTCCGTCAGCATCAAGGATCTTTATTTCATAGCCATCATCAATCTTCCGGATTCCTGTAACCTCGCTGCCATATACCATCTGTCCTCCATTATTGATGATACCAGTTTCGAACTGTTTCATCAGTGAATGTGTGTCAACAATACCTGTAGTGGGCGAATACAGCGCTTTCAGTGCAAATATTTCAGGTTCAAGAGTTTTTATCTGGTCTCTTTCAAATATTTCAAGATCAACTCCATTATTACGGGCGGTTTCTTTTATACCCTCAATTACCGATACTTCTTCAGGACTTGTGGCGACTATCAGCTTCCCGCATTTATCGTAAGGTATATCATTTTTCCTGCAATATTCATACAGAAGCTCCTTTCCTTCAACGCAAAGTAAGGCTTTAAGACTATCCTTCGGATAATAAATGCCTGCATGTATCACTTCACTGTTGCGACTGCTGGTCTCCTGTCCGAATGTCGGATGTTTTTCGATTACAAACAGGTTACTGAAGCTTTGCGAAAGCTTTTCTCCTGCTGCAAGTCCTATTACACCGGCACCAATAATTGTAATGTCAGTATCCAAAATTAATTTTTGCTAAATTAAATTCCTCAAAAATAGCTTAAAAAGCGATATCACCTTATAATGCCGAAAATTTGTTACGCAACGTAAACATCAGATAGCGACAATCTTTGTAAATTGTATTCAAACGATTAATTTTATATCTCTAATAATTATATGTGATGAAGTTATATTTTCCGGGTATAATATTGCTTTTCTTGTTTTCAGTCTCGTGCAATAACGATCAGTCTGTTAACAGACATGATCTGGTGACCAGGCATAATATTGAGAATAGTATAATTGACAGTCTTAATTCGCTTTCTGTTGGCAATGGTGAGTTCGCATTTACGGTTGATGCAACCGGTCTTCAGACTTTTCCTGATTTTTATAAAGCTGGAATATCTCTTGGCACCATGTCGAACTGGGGATGGCATTCGTTTAAAAATCCTGATAATTTTAATCCTGAAGATAATTATCGTGAATATGAGGTAAATGGAAGAAATGTAAAATATCTGTGGCAGTATGGACCGGGTGAGGATGAGAGAAAAAGTAGGGCTTCATCATGGCTGCGGGAAAATCCTCATCGGATTCATTTGGGGATGATTGGACTGCAGATAGTGAAGAAAGATGGTACGGAGATAACGATCAGGGATATTTCCGGGAATGTCCAGAGACTTGATCTTTGGACAGGTGAGATATTCAGCCGTTTTACCGTTGATGGTGTTCCGGTACAGGTTACGACGGTATGTCATCCTGAATATGACCAGATATCAGCAAAAATTGAATCCGGTCTGATAACTGAAAACAGGCTCAGGATAAAGATCCATTTTCCGATGGGAATACCGCACCCGGCCGCTTATGATTTTAATGAGCCTGACAGGCATGTAACAAATATTTTGTCGGAAACCGAAGGCGAAACATGTTTCGAAAGGGTACAGGATGATGACAGGTATTATGTTAAGGTGAAGCATAATAATGGGACACTTGAGGATATTTCGCCTCATCTGTATCATATTGTACCGGGAAATGACAATCCCGTTTATGAATTTTCGTGTCTTTTCAGTAAAGAAGACATAAAGGAAGGTCCTGATGATTTCACTGTTACCAATGAAAAAAACAGGATCAGCTGGGAAACATTCTGGAATACAGGAGGGGCTGTGGATTTTTCAGAGTGTACCGATCCAAGGGCTTTCGAACTTGAACGGAGAGTGATTCTTTCGAGGTATCTTACACGTGTTCAGTGCAGCGGATCATTTCCTCCTGCAGAAACCGGTCTTACATACAACAGCTGGTTTGGAAAATTTCATCTTGAAATGCACTGGTGGCATGCAGTTCATTTTGCATTATGGGACAAAGAGGAAATCCTGGAAAGGCAGATGAATTATTATTTTGATATTTTTGATAATGCACGGAAGACAGCACTATTACAGGGTTATAAAGGTGTCCGATGGCCAAAAATGACAAGTCCTGACGGCAGGGAAAGTCCCAGCGGTGTGGGTACATTCCTTATCTGGCAGCAAGCTCATCCGATATTTTATTCGGAACTGTTGTATAAAAATTCTTCTGATAAGGATGTAATTCTTGAAAGGTACAGGGATATCGTTTTTGAATCGGCTGAATTCATGGCATCCTATGCATCTTATGATCCTGACGGGGATCGTTATGTACTGGGGCCGGTCCTTATACCGGCACAGGAGAGCCTCAGAAAGGAGACTACCATAAATCCCGCATTTGAAATAGTATACTGGTACTGGGGGCTCAGGACGGCAATCGAGTGGAAAAAACGTCTCGGACTTGATATTCCGGAATTATGGGAAGATGTTTATGAAAAGTTGCCGGAACCGGCTGTTCAGAATGGTATCTATCTTTGTTCGGAAGATACGAAAGATTCATATACCAACCCGGGATATATGAGTGATCATCCCATAGTATCGGGTATTAACGGGGTATTGCCTGAAACAGATAAGGTAAATAACCTGATACTTGGAAATTCTCTTGATACTATAATGAAAAAATGGAACTGGCCTTCGACATGGGGATGGGATTTCCCTATGCTGGCCATGTCGGCAGCTGCAATCGGCAGAGGAGATCAGGCTGTTGATTTCCTTATGATGGAAGCTCCCAAGAACAGGTATTTGATGAACGGGCATAATTACCAGAATCCCAGACTGGCGATATATCTTCCCGGTAACGGAGGAATTCTTGCTGCAGTGGCTAAAATGTGTGTTTACGGTCAGTTCCCTCATAACGGCCAGTGGAATGTAAGATGGGAGAAACTTAATGAATATGTTGATTAATAATCTATATTGTATCATTGGCCTGGATCCTTCCGGAAGCACTTCCATTTATTAGTAGTTTTACCAACCGTAAAGTCAAACCTGCAATCCGTAAACTGAAAAGGTACTTTCATCTGACGATTTTATATCTTTATACGGAATAGTAGTACCTGATCGGATTTACGCTAAGGATTTTTAAAGAGTTTTTCTTCTTTGTAACTTTGTATAGTGTTAATTAACTGAAGGTTTGAATATGAAAGCAATAAACCGGACAATAATATTGGTGTGCTTTGTTTTAAGCATCTTTCCGGCAATTCTGACAGCCGGATCAAAAGCCGGTGTAAAGACACTGGTCCGCACATCTGTTTCATCTGAAGATACTGCCAGGTTAAACAACCTGGTAAGAAAAGGTTTCATCGGGATTAAGGAAAAAGTAAAAGGCGGGATGAACCTGGATTTAACCGGTGCATATATTGATTCTGCAGTTTTACTGTGTGAGAGAAAAAAGATAGACTTTCCCCCGATGCTGCATCTTCTCCGGGCAGAATATTTTTACATGAAAGGCGATTTCAGCTCTTCAGAGGGAGAAGCCAAAATGGCGGAGGTTGTATCGGACGATATAAAAGAATATGGTACACAGGCAAATGCCCTGTTGTTCCTTGGCCAGTATTATCACCGTACAGGTTTTTTCCGTGAGAGTATAGATCATTACCAGAAAGCCATTCAGTTATCAGAAAAGGAAGGTCTGAAACATATAATAAGCCGTAGCCATTACGGAATGGCGAATGTTTATAATACCATTGGAGATCTGAAAGCTTACAGGAACAGTCTGCAATTAATGATTGAGACAGGGATTGCCGAAGACGAATACCGATTAACAGGATCAGGTTATTATCATCTGGGTACATCCTACTGCGGTGATTCAAGCACAGCAGAAAGGAGAAATTTCAGAAAGGCTGATTCCCTGCTGAAGAAAAGCCTCAGCTACGCATTATCGAAAAAGGATACTTCAATTACTTCGTTATCACTGGCAAATTCAGGATGGAATTTTTACCTGGAAAGAATGTATGATTCTGCACTGTATTATTATGAGAAATCACTTAAATACAGCCTCCCGGCAAAGTTGTTTCCCTATGCATCCAATTCGCTTGGCAATATCGGGACTATCTACCGCGACCTTAACGATCATGAAACAGCTATTAAATATTACCAGAAAGCGATAGACCAGGCAAAAAAAATTGAAGATCTTTATAATCTGCAATGGATATATATGGACATGAGTAATATGTATCTTAAATCAGGAGATACGGCAAACGCATATATTACTCATGTCCAGTTTAAAAAATACAGTGATTCCTGGATAAAATCGGAGAATGCAAAGGGGGTGACAGATGCCAGAATACGCTATGAGGCCGATACACATAACAAGGAACTGGCGTTGCTGTCTCTGAGACTAAAGAACAACAGGATACTTAATTACGGATTTATCGGACTTATAATCCTTACTGTTACAATAGGTTTACTGTTATTCAGAGGTTCAAAGCTGGAGGATAAACGGAGGATAACCGAAATGAATCACAAAATTTCGGAACTCACACAGGCAAATCTGAGGCAACAGATGAATCCTCACTTTATTTTCAATACACTGAACTCCATCCAGTATTATATGTACCAGCACGACAAGCTGGCAACAAATACTTATCTTACAAAATTTTCAAGTCTGATGCGCAAGATACTTGACAATTCCAGCAATACATCCATACCTCTGCGTGATGAGCTTGATGCTCTGATACTTTATCTCGATCTGGAACGGCTCAGGTTTAACAATAAATTCAATTATGAAATAAATATTGATGATGAAATAGATCCGCTGTTATATAAAGTACCGACAATGCTTATACAACCTTATGTGGAGAATTCCATTTGCCATGGACTTATGCCGAAAGAAGACAAGGGACTTGTAAAAATTGATATGAAGCTTGAAAATTCTCATATTCTTTGTACTATTGAGGATAACGGTATCGGGCGAAAGGCAGCACAGGAAAGAAAAAAAATGAAAGATCCGTCACATAATTCATTGGGCACAAGAATTGTATCATCAAGGCTCGATCTTGTCAATTCATTATATGGAACAGATCTGCGGACTGTATATACCGATCTGAAAAATAACGAAGGAGAACCTGTTGGTACCCGGATTGAGATACATATACCTGTAATGACATGACCAAAAAACTGAGAACCATTATAATTGATGATGAACCGAATGCTGTTGATTTCATCATCTCAATAATCAATGAATATTGCCCTGAACTTGAAATTAGCGGGAAAGCTTTCGATGTTCCCGAAGGTGTCAGGGTTATCAAGGACAATAAACCTGACCTGGTTTTTCTTGATGTCGAGATGCCAAATGGTACAGGCTTCGATCTTCTGACTTATTTTCCTGATAAGGATTTTGATGTGGTGTTTATTACTGCATTCAATCACTATGCAATAAAAGCAATAAAATTCAGTGCCGTCGATTATATTCTTAAACCCATAAACATAACGGAGTTCATTGAATCAGTTAAACGAGTTGCAGAAAAACGGTCACAGAAGAGTACTGCAAATAATGATAGTATCAGGATACTGATGGAGAATCTGAGATCAGGTACTCCTTCCAGACTCGCAATACCAACTTCTGATGGAATGGAATATCTGAATCCGAGGGATATTATCCGTATAGAGGCTGACCGTAGTTATTCATGGTTCTATCTGACGGGTGACCGTAAAATGCTTGTATCCAAACATCTCAAGGAGTTTCAGGATCTTCTTGACGGCCGCACTTTCTTCCGTCCGCATAATTCATTTCTCATAAACCTTAAATATGTGAAGAAATATATCAGGAAGGAGGGAGGATATATTGAAATGCAGGATGGTTCACAGATACCTGTTTCCCGGAACCGCAAGGACCTGTTCCTTGTACATATGTCACGATTTAAAGGTTAATACTCCATATTTATTCTCCGGCCATATATTAATGACAGTTTATGATAATTGAAAAAGGGGCCTGAAAAAGCCCCTTTAATTCAAAACCTAAAAACTGGCTGAAACGCCTGATGGAATGCTTACTTTTTTTCAGCAATCATATTTTCGTCCGCATTGAGAAGGAACGGGAAATATGCAGCAATTGTCCTGGTTGCATCCAGATCCGGGATCTGTCCTGGCCCGAGAACTTTCTGGTGGAAGTATTCTACCCTGTTAAGTTGAGAATCGTCAGTCTTAAATCCTTCTTTTTCAAGGGCTTTGTCAAGTCTTTCTACCCCGAAATAATACGGATTACATACATACTGGACTGAAAGCTTGTCAGACAACACAACATATTTTCTGCATTTCTTTTCCTTGCAGACAATAACTGTTACTTCCATAGGTGTGTTCTCATAACTGATCACAAAAGCTTTACAATCTTCCCCTTTAAAAGGCATGGGATTGTCTGTTGTTGTTACTTTATAGTCACCAAGGGGTGAATACGTTTTTCCTTCTGCTATTACCTTCTTACCAAAGGAAATTACACTGATTGCTAAAAAAAGCATTGCAAACAAAATCATTCTTTTCATGGCTAATTAATTTAATGTTGGTTCTTAATTTTTTTCTGTCAGTTAATTTTTTCTTTTCTTTTCTTTTCTTTTCTTTTCTGAAGTTTGATCCTCAATCTTCACATCGAAAATAAACCTAAACTGATTAGCAGAAAAGATCCAACCAACCTTTTGCAGGTTTGAGTTAACGGATTGCAGGATAAATGCAAATTCGGATGCAGATTATGTGCAAAAACGGATTGCAGGATAAATGCAAAAAACGCAGCAGGGATAAAAATGATATGTTATGGACTATATATTATACCATATGCCGGTAAACGGTAACCCGTCGCCGGTTGCCGTAATCCTGGTTACCGCTTGAAGTAAAAATGAATTATACAGGTATTATTTCAGGCTGATGTTTCCCTGGAGAAGCGGGGCGCTTTGTTCCTCCGAAGTAACACCTGACGGGAGTTCGGTTATTTTCAGATTACGGAAATGTATTTCTGCTCCTTCTGATTCCAGGCAGATATATCCTTTTTTCTGAGTTGACTGACTTATACCATTAACAAATTTGCCATTAACCGATAGTTTAATTACACCATCAACACATATAACGTCGTAAGTGTTCCATTCACCCCGTCCTTTACATCTGTTTTCAATTGATTTGCTTCGTGTACCTCTCGGATTGTCAGGGACCGTTTTTACACCTCCGACACCGAATACTTCTCCATGAACATATGCAATTGGTGGCTCCACACCATCTTTCGTATTGATCTTCACCCAGTCAAGTTCGAGCATCTGGACCTCAACGCCATTCGGAAGACGCGATTTTTCAGCAGGATTTGCATCTGACCACACAAAAACACCTGAATTGCCTCCCGGTTCCATATGCATCCATTCAATATGAAGAATGAAGTTTTCATATTGTTTTTCCGACCGCATGACACCTATCGGTTTACCTTTACACACCAGCAGTTTCTTCCTTAAGGACCAGGTGTCTTCCGCAGTATTCACATTGATCCATCTGAGGGGAACACTCCTGGCGGATATTGCCGGTGTCACATCTTTCAGAGCCACGGTTTTCCCGAATCTGACAGGCGCCTGCTGCGACCAGCTGTTCATGCTGACTGAAAGCAGAAGAATCTGTGTTAATAATATATATGATAAATATTTCATGTCCGGTACATTTATATTTTAAAGGAAGATATTTATAAAATCAGCTGCAGCGACCTGGTTTTTGTTTTTGATCGTTCTTTTCCCATCTGAAAAGTTAGTTACAGCACAATCCCTGTAAACAGTACAGTCTCCATTCCTGTCAGGCGTATAACCTTTGCATACGCGAAGGACATCAGGAGATATTTCGTCAATGAGAACAATCTTTCCGTCACCATATTTGAGTCTGCCCAGTTCGAATTTGCCATCTATCACATGCAGACCTTTTGATTCAAATTCCTGTGAAACGATCTCTGCAATATTCTTCACAAGTTCAACACTGTAGGAGATCTCCTCCTTATTCATTGCCCCGGTTTCCTCAAGAGCTTCGAGTGTTATCAGAATATCGCTGTCGCCTTTTGTCCAGGCTTCAACCACTTTATGGATGTTCCTGCAGGGCTTTACAAACGGGTATCTTCTCCAGAAGCTTCCTGTAGCATTATTTCTCCATGTGAATTCAAGATTCAGCAGAGGAGCAGATCCGGGGAATTCCGGAGCTTCAACAGGCATGCTGAGGGGTATTGCAGGTTCAACTATCATTTCATTATCACTGATTGTATCAATAAAATGTGTGGCAATACCTTTTGCTTTCATCAGTCTGAAGAAATGTGTGGCAAACCTGCATGCAATAGCTCCCTTGCCAGGTATGCTGCCGACGACTGTGTCATAACCCGGATCGAAAACAGGTTTTCCGTTTTCGATATATCCTGTTGCTTTGTCTGTGAAAACAAATCGGTATTTACCTTCATAGGGTCCTTCGGTAATATTGAAAACATCTTTTGATTTTCCGCGGTAGACAAGGTTATTTTCTTCCATAGCTTCTTTCTTTTAATGAATATGGTAAATATACGATTCAGGATCATTTCTGCAAATCATTTTAGCTGCATACAGGAAAATATTTTGTTAAATGTTGAGGCTGTTCCGGAAAATAGGCTTTTGCCACGAAGGCACCAGGACACTAAGCTATACTAAGAATATTTAATTAAGAATTAATTCTTTGTGAAACTTATTGTCTTTGTGGCATTTGCAATTTTTCAACTTCTTGGAGTGGACTCAATGTTTTTAATTGCAGAGACAGTAGAAAATGGCCCTAAGGGAAAGTATTGGTAGACAGACCGGATGGCAGGTAAGTTCTATTTCAATGTTATCTTCAAAACCCCGTTCGCACCTTTTGATCCGTATTCGGTAGCTCTGACATCATCAATTAATTCTATTGTTCTTACATACTGGGGTGAAATATATGAAATATCAGTAACTATTTTGCCATCAACTACATAAAGTACCTGTGGCGATGCATCAAAGGAACGGACCTTCGTGTTTACAACTGTACTGCCCTTTACCCTGACATTGTATATCTCACTGCTTATCAGCTCAAATATGGTCTGGTACTTAGAATAATCCTTCTCTTCTGCAGGTATCTTGCCTTCCAGGGCTTTGCGAAGTACATCTTCAGCAATGTGCCCTTCACTGACAGCCTTCTGAATATTTGATGCTTTATTAATAAAGATCATATCAACCTTGTAGATATTTTCGTTAGTGATCCTTATCTTCTTACTGTAAAAACCTACAGCGGAAAATTTAACCTGATCTTTTTCCGAAACACTGACAGAAAACCTGCCGTCTGCAGAGGATAATACAGTCTCACCGGATTTTTCTGCAGATATCTTAACCTTATTCAACGGAATTGTTTTGAAAGCAGTAATAATCCCTGAAACTGTTTTAGTATCCTGAGCATATGACTCTGAAGGATAAAAAATGATGGCCAGGAATATTGTAATAATAACAAGTTTTTTTTTCACCTTTCAGGATAATTTTTGTGCTAAGTTAAAGAAAATCTTTTCCGGATTCAGAGAAATCATACTATTTCCCGGTTATTGAGGGCTGTGACATCAGATAAGGTATCTTTAAATGAAAAGCTTTTATACTATCTTTCCAGATATGATCAAACATTAATTTATTCTTATATTTATTTGTTATTCGGAACTACTATTTAAGATAAAAGTAAATATTTAGTTAGGAAAAGCAATAAAATGAAAACGTTAAGGCTTCTTTTAGTAATTATGTGTCTGCCCGGGCTGAATATTTCAGCCCAGCACGATGAAAGGTATGTTCCTGATCCGGATCCCCTTATCAGGAACCGTATTGAGGAGTGGCAGGATATTAAATTCGGGCTCCTAATGCACTGGGGACCATACAGTCAGTGGGGGATTGTCGAATCGTGGTCCATCTGTCCTGAGGATGAACCATGGTGTATACCGGATACGGTCAATGATTATTTTGCATACAAGACCAGGTATGAAAATCTGCCGAAGACTTTCAATCCTGTCAAATTTGATCCTGACAAATGGGCAAAAGCGGCAAAAGATGCAGGTATGAAATATGTTGTTTTCACAACCAAGCATCATGACGGTTTCTGCATGTTCGACACTAAATACACCGATTATAAAATAACCGCTAAGGATTGTCCTTTCCATACAAATGCAAAAGCAGATGTCACGAAGGCAATATTCGATTCATTCCGAAAGGAAGGTTTCTGGATCGGAGCATATTTTTCAAAACCCGACTGGCACTGTCCATATTACTGGTGGCCGCAGTTCCCTCCCTTTAACAGGAACCCTAATTATGACCTTGAAAAATATCCTGAACGGTGGAATAACTATGTGGAATTCACCCATAACCAGGTTATGGAGCTGTGCACTGACTATGGGAAAATTGATCTATTATGGTTCGACGGCGGACAGGTGCAGAAAAGAAATATCAAAACGCATCCTTACAACCAGGATGTCAGGATGGATGAACTTGTTGAGAAGATAAGGTCGAAGCAAGCGGATGCACTGGTAGTGGACCGGGCTGTTCATGGTAAGAATCAGAACTATCTTACACCCGAGAACATGGTACCTGACAAAATGCTACCATATCCCTGGGAATCTTGTATGATCCTTGGCGGCGGATGGTCATTTTCATATAATGCCAAAATGATGCCCCAGCGCAAGCTTATTCATATGCTTTCCGACATAGTGGCAAAGGGAGGGAATCTGCTTCTTAATATAGGTCCGGGTCCTGACGGTACCTGGTACGATGAAGCATACGACAGGCTCAGGGAGACCGGGGAATGGCTGCGCATAAACGGTGAAGCAATATATAATACAAGACCAGTTGCTCCATATACAGATGGGAAACTTAGATTCACAAAAGGGAAAGACGGTTCAGCCTACATCATCTATCTTCTGGATGAGAATGAAAATCTGCCGTCGGAAATAAAAATAAGCGGATTCAGTCCTGGTAAAGCTGCTAAAGTGACCATGCTGGGTAAAAGTGCTAACCTGAGATGGAAAGCTGACAGCGGGTCCTTCACAATAAGCATTCCGGCTTCTGTTTCGCATGCTGTACCTTCGGTATATGCAGTTACCTTTAGGATAAGCAGTATTGGGAATATGTAACATTAAAAATGACTTTATTCTAAAACTGTTCATCCTTCTTGTTGCAGCCTCTGCACTCGGAAGACATGGAAATTTCACGTAAATATTTAAAAATATCAATTCATGTTTATAAAGAAATGAGAAACTTCAAAAACTCTCTTCTAATACTTCTTCTCTTCTGTGGATACTGGTTAAATGGTCATGTAAACGAAATGTCAGCGCAGTCGGCAATATCAGCCGGAGACATAAGGACCGGACGGGGAAAGCTGTTCGATGAAGGTAACTTTGGCATGTTCATCCACTGGGGCCTTTTTTCGCATCTGGGAGGAAAATGGCAGGGAAAGACTTATTACGGGATCGGAGAATGGATACTGAATCCGGCCATGGCAGGCATTCCAGTTGATGATTACAAATCAGTTGCGAAAGAATTCAATCCGTCTGAGTTCGATGCCATAGCCATTGCCCGGCTGGCAAAAGATGCAGGCATGAAATATATCATTATTACAAGCAAGCACCATGAAGGATTTGCCATGTTCCAATCCAAGGCCGATCCCTTCAACATTGTAGATGCCACACCATTTGCCCGCGATCCGATGAAAGAATTGTCAGCCGCCTGCCGCGAACTGGGATTAGGATTCGGATTTTATTATTCGCATAACCAGGATTGGACAGCTCCCGGCGGATCAGGTGGACCGAAACAAAATGCTGACGGAACTCCTGCAGGCTTTGAAGATTATTTCTACCGGAAATGTCTCCCTCAGGTAAAAGAATTATGCAGCAACTACGGTCGTCTTGATTTTGTCTGGTTCGATACTCCCGGGAACATGAAAAAGGAGCTGGTAGTAGAACTGGTGCAAATAGTTTGTGAGTTACAGCCGGATGCAATGCTTTGCAGCCGTGTTGGTCATGGGATGGGTGATTATGACAGCAAAGGCGATATGGAGGTCCCTCCGGTAAACATTCCGGGATTATGGGAAACATGTGATACCAACAACGATTCGTGGTCATATGCCTGGTATGATAATAATTTTAAAAGTCCGAAGGAAATACTGAACCGGTTGATATCAACAATAGCCCGTGGCGGAACATATCTTTTTAATGTTGGACCAGACGGAAAGGGGAATATACCCGGAATTGGGGCACAGTTCCTTCGCGATGCCGGGAATTGGATCAGGAAATACCCGCAGGTTGTTTATGCTGCCGGGGCTTCTCCGTGGGGACATGCTATGCCCTGGGGTGATATTACCTGCAAAGACAAATCGATATTTCTGACCGTTTTTGAATGGCCTCAGGATGGCAAATTATATCTGCCCGGCCTGAAAAAGGAAATTATCTCAGCCCGGTTGTTAAAAGTCGCAAAGGAAGAAAAAATCTCATTTGAACATAGAAATGGCTGGACGATCTTCCATGTCCCTTTTAAACCCGGTGATGTGCCGGCATCTGTTATTGAACTCACTTTCAAAAATGTTCCGGAACCGGCAGATGTTGATCCGGCTCACGGTTTGTCACCCAATACCGGCACTCGTTTGCTCACCGTTTTTGCCGATGTAAAAGGAGCCGAATCCAAAGCAGTCAGCTGGATGGAAAAATTTGGTGAATGGAAGCATGTGACCCAGATCAGCAAATGGGCTGAAGGTAGCTCGGCAACCTGGGTTTTGGATGTTTTCCAGCCCGGTTGCTATTATCTGGATCTACGCTACAAAGGGAAAGGACGGCTTGTTTGGAATGTCTCAACCGATGAAGGAGTGATGGTTCAAAATCAGCAGGCAGCTACAGAAAAGTACTGCGATTATCCTATGGGCATACTGGAATTCAAAAAAGCAGGAAAACATATTATCAATGTTTCTTTGATGGAGGGTGATCCGGAAACTTCCAGCCTGGAATCTGTCTATATTTATCCGGTCAGATAAAAACTTTCCAGATTAAAATAAGCAACATTATTAGTGAGAAAAAGATCGGAAGAGCGTCGTGTAGGGAAAGAGTGTAGGA
>CAYQZL010000080.1:0-1693 GCA_964421975.1 uncultured Rikenellaceae bacterium | reverse complement strand
GTATCTTGCTGCTTACTTATATACCATATTATGAGTAACCTTATCGTTTTGTTTGTAACTGTTCTAATGCTGACAGGCTGTTCCGGTCATAGGAAGGCTGACAGGATACTGGCATCCAAAATATTGGCTGACAGCACCTTTGAAATTGTCGATTCGATGGCGCGTAGCCTGCTGAAGAAGGGATTCTATGCAGGCAGCGGCTATTCACAGATTTGGGCCCGCGATCTCAATACCTTTGTGGAGATAGCCCTCGAAGAGGTGGATCATGCCGAAGTGAGGGGTGCAATACTCGTATTCTTCGCACTTCAGCAGCCAAATACAGATCGTCTGTCAGCTGAAAAATTTCTTATCTTTTACCCGGTTCAAAACCTGATTTGAATGAAATACTTAATCACAATTCTTATCCTGATTTACTGGGCATTGCCCGGACTGGCACAGCAGATATCTTTCCCTGCCGGTATTCAATGTAAGGTCAGACCTTATTACAGGTACCGCCCCGACGGAACTCCCGGAAGAGAACTGATGCTGAAATTTACCGGAGGGAAATTCCCCGGCAAAGCAAAGGTAGAAATTGCTTCCGGAAGGATCAGGGAAACTATCGAAACCGGTGAACAGGTGGGAGACTCCCTGATTGTTCATGGACAGCCATGGGTGGAATTCTCAAATACTGTCGATAAGCTGCCTGTGATGGATAAAGATGGCGTTCATTTCGGATTCGGTTTTGATATACCCGGTAGCATCACCAGTATCGATATTCCGTGGAGCATTATGCGCCTGGAGGATGATCAGTGGCCTGCTGCCAACAGGGCATGGATGCCGCACCAGCACTGGGTGGATATTTCGAATGATAATTCCGGAGTCACATGGTGTTCACCCGATGCAGCCCTGATCGAAAGCGGAAGCATTACCGCAAATAACACAGCCGGCTGGGATGGTAAAGGTGATATATGGCCTTCAAAACTTCAGCAAAATTCCCTGATCTATTCATGGGTGATGAATAATCACTGGTATACATATACACCTCAGACCCAGGAAGGTCCCGTTACATTCCGTTACATGATAAAACCTCATGATGGATATGATGCCGCTGAGCCAAACAGGTTCGGACTCGAACAGATGCAGCCTCTTGTACATGTTTTATGTGATAAAAATCCAATGGAAAAACCTCTGTTTTCAATTGATAACAACAGGCTATCCGTGAATATCCTTAAATCAGCTGAAAACGGCAGTTCAATGATTGTCAGAGTCAGATCTTTATCCTCCACAGATGAAATACTCGATCTTAAATGGCCGGAAATGAAACCGGCAAAAGTATTTTTGTGCGACAGAGGAGAAGAGGCTGGCGGTATGGAGGTTGCCGATGGTATTACAGTACTGGCAAACGGATTTGTTACACTTAAAGTTGTTTGGTGATCTTAAATTTATATGTAGTGAATATGAACCGGATAATAGTTGCAGTAATAATAAGTCTGCTGTTTTGCATTAATTACAGTGTAACCGGCCAGAATAGCGCAAAAGAGGAAAAGGCCAGGATTTCAACCATAAGCAGTAGAATCATTCTGGAGAACAGTTATGTGTCACTCTCATTCGATATGAGATCCGGCTTTTATGAGATCAGGGATAAAATAAAAAATAATATACCTGTCAGATCAGCCTGGTTTCAGGCTGAGGGGCTTCGTTCAAAAGAATATGC
>CAYQZL010000079.1:4687-19829 GCA_964421975.1 uncultured Rikenellaceae bacterium | reverse complement strand
CCCGTACACTATTGTACTGAATTTGGCAACTCCTCTTGCCGGAACAGAAACAGTTCTTGTTTCCTATACCCAGGGGGATGTAACCGCAACAACCGGAGGATACTTATTATCCTTTACAGATCTGCCTGTTACACTTACAGCACAGACAATCACATTTACACAATCTCTCGATAAAAAACTTAACCAATCGCCATTCTCACTTACGGCCACAGCATCAAGCGGACTGGGGATGACATATTCCAGCTCCAATCCAGCTGTTTGTACAATAAGCACAAATTTTGCCACGCTTAAATCAGTGGGAACATCTGATATTACTGCACGTCAGGCAGGTAATACGATATACGCTCCGGCAAAATATATCAGACCTCTTAACGTAAGCAAAGGCGACCAGACAATTACCTTCGGACCAATTCCTGAAAAAGCAGTCGGAGATCCCGATTTTAATCTGACAGCAACAGCGACTTCGGGCCTTACAGTTAGCTTCACAAGCAGTAATCCTGCAGTGGCTACCGTAACGGGTACACTGGTACACATCGTTGGTGAAGGAACGACTGTAATAACTGCTTCTCAGTCCGGATCAGTCAACTGGAACCCGGCACCTGATGTACCTCAAAATCTTACTGTAATCATCACCGGAATAGAAGATCCTCTTGATTCTGAAAAGAGCTTCAATATTTACTCACGCGATAACCTTGTCATAATACAAACAATTGAAAACGAATGGGACGGAAAGACCGGCACCGTGAAACTCTTTGATATCGCCGGAAAACCGGTCAGGATATTGCGGAACACCGAGTTCAGCAGGAATTCACAGATTGAGGTCCCGGTTGGTAATGTCAAAGGCCTTTATGTGGTCGAGATCCGGTCGGGAGCGATGAAGGTGACTAGGAAGGTGGTGGTCAGATAAGGAGTGAGGAGTGAGGGATGAGCGATGAGTTGTGAGCGGTGAGTGTTGAGTGGATACCCATTTCCAACTGCCTACTGCCAACTGCCAACTTTCTTTTGCCAACTGCCAACTGTTAGTAAAGTAGATTGAGGCTGAGGAGTAAGGATTCAAATATCTTCAAGTGAAAATGATTTATACTCTATCTCATAGCCTGAGAGCTTATTAACAAGATTTTTGGCGCTTGTCTTCAATATTTCAGGCCTGAAACGATCTTTATTCATTTTGACCTCTGCGATGAGGACTTTATTATGAAAATCATCAATTGCAACAATATCCAGTTCATTGCGGTTACCTCTTTCCCAATAATTCCCGATTGCAGAGTAAATACCATCTGATGCGAGTTTTTCCCTGAAATATTTCTCCAGAAAAATCCCGCTGTAGCTATCAAAATCACGTTCAACGATCTGTTGGATATAACTGAAATTACCGATCTCAACAGCGCTGTGGTACTTATAAATGAACCTGAACCAGAAAGACAGGAAATTATCATTGATGAAATATTTCTGCAATCTGCCTCCGGGTTTTGATAATACAGGTTTAGTACTTCTTATAATATTATATTCATTTTCGAGCCGGCCGAGGTATCCTCCAATGTCCCTTAAAAGGATCGATTCAACTTCTGCCCTGGAGGTTCTGGAGCTTGCAATAAGTGATAAAATTGAAAAATATATTGTATAATCCTTCCCGAATTCCTCTATTAAAAGATTTTTGCCTTCATCGATCAATAAAGAATTCTCCCTGAAAATTTCATCAAGCATTCCGTTAAGCGTATATTTCTCCTTATCAATAAATAGTTCAACATATTTTGCTACGCCTCCTGTTATAGTATAAAAAGAAAGCAGGTCTCGCAAACTGATTCCGGGAACTTTTGATGTAACGAGACTCCTGATTACATTAACTTTAAATGGCTGCAGGTTTATACGTTCATTTGCGCGTCCAAAAAGAGGTTCCTTTTCATTTTCAAAGATTTCTTTCATCATAGAATAAACTGAACCGCTTAAAATGAGATTTAATTTTGATTTCCCCTTATACCTGTCCCACAGGTTCTGCATTTCACTGTAAACAGATTTATTGACCTGATTAAACTCCTGAAATTCATCAATAATCAGAGTAAATGGTTCGCTTTGTGCCTCAACCAGCAGGTATTCAAAAAGTCTGGAAAAACTGCTGAATTCACCCAAAACAGGCTTTTTAAACTTTTGCTTAATCTCTTCAATAAACTCCTGGCAAAGTAATACTTCACTTTTTCGAGCAATAAAAAAATAAAGAGTCTTATAATTTTCGAATGCCTTTGTGCAAAGAGTTGTTTTACCTATCCTGCGTCGACCTGTAATTACCGTCATCCTGGACGATTTTAATGACATTTTTCTGACGTCTTCCAATAATTTTATCTCTTCTTCCCGGTTATAAAATTCCATTTGAAATTGTTTGATCAGATATGACTAAATCAAATGCAAATATAATAAATTTATCGTAACCTATATTACGGTAACCATAATTACTATAAATTCAGGCATTAATTCCCGTTGCCAACTGCCAACTGCCTACTGCCAACTGATGAGTGATGAGGCGTGAGTGATGAGTGTTGAGCGGATACCCGTTGCCAGCTGCCAACTGCCAACTTCCTTTTGTCATCGGTGGGACGAAGAGACTGAGAGATTAGGGGACCCCTGCCTGAGAGTTCAGTGTGCATTTATTCTAATGAACTTAAGATTTCAATTACTCTCTCTTTCAGTTCAGGCAGATCATTCCGTATAATTTCCCATACAATTTTGGGGTCCACACCAAAATATTCATGAATAAAAATATTCCTCATTCCGGTAATCCGGGACCATTCAATCATGGAAAATTTAGTTTTAAGCTCATTCGATATATGATTCCCAGCTTCCCCAATAATCTCCATCTGTTTGATACATGCAAATCTCATCATTGAATTTTTCATAAAATCCTGGAAATCCGTATTTACAGAATAGTTTTCAATTTCAAGAATTGAATCAAGAATATGCTGAAGTCTTACCTTATCTCCAATCCTGCTTCGCATAAATCAATTGTTTTTCTTTATCGATAAGTGGTTTGATATATTCGGACAACCCATTTGAAGAAACCAAATCAACTTTAGCGTTTAATAGTTTCTCCAAATCAATTTTCATTTGAATAAATTTCAATCCAATTATTCCAGAATAATCAAGATCAACTAAAATATCGATATCACTTTGATCATCAGCGTCACCACGAACGTATGAACCAAACAGATATGCTCTCAGCACCGGGCTGGTTCTGAAATAATTATTAATAGCCGTTAATTGATTTCTGTTTAACATCATATTACAAATATACGCATTCTATAATTAATGGTCATTTACAGAGGCTGATGCTGAGGCTAAGGGACGTACACGAAGGGACAAAGAGGCAGGGATTGCCAACCGCCAACTGATCAGGGATGAGTCGTAAGGCGTGAGTGATGAAGAGTAAGGCGTCAGGTGTGAGGTTCGATACTCATTGCCAACTGCCAACTGCCTACTGCCAACTGATGAGTGAAGAGGCGTGAGGCGTGAGGCGTGAGAGGAGAGCCGCGTAGCCTGTTTGCCGGAATTATTTACAATTCCTTAATAAACTCCCCTGCCCGGAGTATCATACGGCTTCTGCTTTTATCAAAAAGAAGATGTTCAAAATCCAATGTGAATCATAATCCATAAGTGTTTAATAATTTCTTTACCCGGCTTTCAAGAGTCCTGCTCTTAAAACGGACAGTATATTCCATTAAAAGCTCTTTTTTAAGATCCTCTGCCATAAAACTTTCATCCAGCCGTAACTCTTCCATCTCCTGATCAGAGTTGTAAAAAGGATAGAGATATAACAGATCAAGTATGGCTTTTTCGGGTAAGGCAAATAATAATATAAAGCTGCCTGTTACAGGTCTGTGTTCATATCCGAACATAAGTTCTTCTTTTACAGAGCGGTAGGAATACTCTCCGAATGCATTTGAAAATGAAGCTGTCTTAAGAGATGTAACACTGGATATTTGAATAACTGCTTCGGGAATCATGCCATAAAACGATAAGGCTGTATGAAGGCTGATATAAGAAGGTCTGTAAATACGGTTTGCAAAATACCAGATATAATCAGACTTACCCCCGTATTCCGGGAAAGTGTAATAACCTTGTCTCAGGCGTATAATAAGTCCCTGCTTCGTCCATCGGACAAGGTTATTTCTGTTAAAATCAGGGTCCCAGGCATAGATCTGGTTTATATTGAAACAAGCCAGATCAAACAATTTTTTCCTGAATTCAAGAAAAAGCATAATATTTCGTTTCTATTATGACACAAATATAGTGCATTTTAGAAATATAATCAGCCATCTTAACAATAACTAAAACAGGTTAGCGGTTAAATGTGAATAACCATTGGTAAGCCGGTGAAGGAGGCTCAATCCCTGGCAGGTCACAGTATGGGCAGACCAATCCTGAAGGGGTTTAATAACCGGGTATAATGAATACTGTAAAAAGCTATATTAACGAGGGTCCTTATTTCATTTAATTTCTAAATTCCTTAAAAAATGTCTCCCGATCCATTTTCAAATAACGCAGAATCTGTTTAACAATAAATTCAGGTACGGGATCGATATGGGTTTGTATTGTAATTGGTCTGTCCATCCCGGATTTTGACCATTTTTCATGTCCGCCCCTCCCTCTGGAATCTTTTATGACTTTCAGCCCCTGGCTTTCAAGAAATTTACGAAAATCTTTTACTGGAATGTTTGACAATTTCTTTGTAGACATTCCGGTTGATTTTTAGATTAATGAAGGTAATCCTACTTCCTGGTGATAAGTATTTACAGGATATTTATCAAATATTTCGGATACATATTTATTATCCTTTATTACGGATGTAATACTTGGTGCCAGTATTTTTCCTGGTTTTCTAGCTGATCCTTTAAGCTCCCAACCCAACTCTTTAAGAACCTTACTTAATGTTTTCTTTTTAAGAGTATAATCAATAAAATCCTCAAATACAATCCCGAAAGATTTCCTTGCTTCTTCCGGATTGTTACCATATCCGCTCAAATCCAGGTGAGGAGAATAAATGAAATGTACATTGTTTTCATCTTTAAATTGAAATAGTAACAGTCTGACTTTAACACTCGAGGAACTGCTCTGATATTTACCTTCAAAAATATATTGTGACATATTCATTAAAATTAAACCGCCCTTATGGCATAATAATTACTCAAACCAAAGTTACTACAATTTATGATCTGAGATATCAATTTAAAAGACAACCTTTGCCAACTGCTCTTTGCTAACTGATCAGGGATGAGGGATGAAGCGTGAAGCGTCATCTCTTCCTCATACCTCAAGCCTCAGCCTTAATACTTGGCAGTTGACCGTTGTGTTTTATAATTCTTAGTCAGGTAAAAATAAATCAGATCCCTCAAAAATCAGTATCTTTACATATGTCAGAAGCTTATTTTCAGGATGGGAAAAAGTACTAAAAATACTTCGAGGCTTCCTCAGGAATTAAAAATTTATTTCTGGGATATGGAATTCGATAAATTATCGGTCGAAAAACACTCCCGGATAATTACTGAGCGGATACTGAATTATGGGAACATGAATGCAGTTCGATGGCTTTTTTCATGGGCTGACAGGGAATTCATAAGATCAATTATATATAAAAGCCGGAATATTAATGCTAAAAGCCGGAACTACTGGAAACTAATGCTTTCTCCGGACCAGAATTAACACTAAGAAAATGATGGTAGATCTCAATTTAAAGGTTTTGCCTGACGATCAATTACAATTGTTTGAATTGCTTTCTGTTCAATCATTCATTGGTGATTTTTATATGGCCGGAGGAACGGATCTGGCATTACAGATTGGCCATCGAAGATCTTATGACTTTGATTTCTTTATTCCGGCAGACTTTAATACGTCATCTGTCATAAACAAACTGAAAATGATTGGTGAATATAGCCGTGAAAGCGAAGAAAAGAATACAATAAACGGCAGATTAAACGGGGTCAGAATATCCTTTTTTGGTTATCATTATAAAATGATCGATGACTTTATAAAATTTAATATGCTTAAACTTGCGGGTTTAAAAGATATTGCAGCCATGAAGCTGGAAGCAATTGCCGGAAGAGGAAGTAAGAAAGATTTTATCGATTTGTTTTTCCTGTTGCAGAGATATAGCCCTGAAGAAATGTTTTCTTTCCATGAAAAGAAGTACGGTACCGGCCTTAACAACCAATACCACCTCCTCAAATCTCTTGTTTATTTTGCAGATGCCGAAGAAGAACCAATGCCGGTAATGATTAAACCCCTGCTCTGGGGGGATGTTAAAAAACATATTGTAGAGAAAGTAAAACAATTTAAAATGTGAAACATCTCTTTTTCTATTGTTCAATCTCAACCTTTTTATCTCCATAACCCGATAATCTGAGAACGGCATCCGGCATCCGGCATCCCGGGTTCGTAGTGAAGTTTCCGTTTCCCGGCAAATGGCATTCGGAATCCAGAACCATGACCCTTGATTCCTTTCCCGGAACGCGGAACTCTTAACCCTGAACATCCTCTCAATAAATCAAAACATCTTATATTTACAATATTTACTCAATACTTTTAAACCATGGAAAAGAAATTAAGCCCGACAAGTACAAAATCGGAGATCCTGAATGCATATAACGAACTGGTAAAAAAAATTCAGGAATCGAAACAGGAAAATCCTAAAGCCGAACAGTAAAAGAAAGTAAAGGAAACCACTGTTGAAACAGCTGCAAAACTGACTGATGAAGAGATTATTGGTGCTATCAGTGCACTTAAGCTTTCACTTAACAGTAAACTGGATAAGATCGAGGATGATCTGACAACCGAACGCCAGAAACTGGCAAAGATCAGAGAGGCAATATCTGTTGAGGATCAGAGACTGAAAGATCTTTACCAGATCAATGCCGGAGCAGATTCACTTGCTGCAATCCTGGCAGCCCAGAAGGAGAAAAAAGAAGAATTTGAACGGGAAATGGCTGACAGGAAAAATGAACTTGAAGAGCAGATAAAACAGGAGAAACTGAATCGCGACAAAGAAACAAAACTCTGGGAGGAAAAACGTAAGGAAGCCGAGGAAGCTCTTAAAAAACAACGTACACGAGAGGAGGAGGAATACAAATATAACCTTCAGCTTGCAAGGAAAAAAGATAAGGATGAATATGAACAGAAGAAGGCTAAACTTGAGCAGGAACTTATCCAGAAAATGGAATCATTCGAAAGCGGTATTAAAGTACGTGAACAAACAGTGGCTGCTGCTGAAAAGGAACTTGCAGAATTGAGACTGAAAGCGGAAAGCTTCCCTTCAGAGCTTGAAAAGGCTGTCCAGACAGCAGTAAAAGAAACAACCGCCCGGCTTGATAAGGATTATAAATTCGAAAAGCAACTTCTTCTTAAAGATCATGAAGGTGAAATAAAACTTAAGAACCAGCAGATCGAATCACTGATGGCAAAGATCAAAGACCTCGAGTTGCAGCTCAAACAAGCCTATTCCAAAGCCGAGAATGCCGAGAATAATTCGAAGGAGATCACGCTTAAGGCAATACAGTCCTCGGGACAGATCAAGATTATCGAGAAGGAGGAGACACGGAGGAAAACTGAGGAGTGAAGGATGAGGAGTGAGGCGTGAGGGGGACATTGCCAACTGCCCTTTGCCACTGCCAACTTTTAGGGTTGAGGTTGAGGCTAAGGCTTGCCAACTGCTCCTTGCCAACTGCTGACTATTCAGGTTGTGTTGTAATAATTGGAATACGTTGCAAATGAGCCGCATAGAACCTGTACCGCCAAAATTGGCGGGGGCAATATATTTGTAGAACCAGTTATCATCCAAACATCAAAATCCCGGTGGGGGTAACATGATAATATTACGGTATGCAACCTTAAGCCCTATATTTTACTTTCTGAAATAATCTTTTGTATTTCATTTACATAGAGCTTTGCATCTTCTATCAGAGGTTTTACATCTTCTTCACTCAAATTATATAAATCATCATAATCGCCTGTTTGACGTAAGTCGAATAACTTGGAATAAAAATGTCCGGATTCTTTCTTAACTATGCCCTTTGCTACAAAATGAAGACCTAGCAGATGTATGATTCCATTATGGGTTCTGGCTGAAAAACCATATTTAACTAATAAAGCACTGGTAATGTAGTAACAAGCATAATATAATCTGTTTGCCACAGCATTCCAATAACCAATAGATGCAATTCCCTCTGCTTCTGTTAAAGTATCAAGAGCTTTCCTGATACGTAAAGCGATTATTGCTTCAATCTCGTCATTTGTCAATTTCATAACAGAAGACCCTCACTCTCAACATTTTTATAAAACATTGTAAAACTTCGTTCCTTCCATTCTGCACTGGAATATATCTTAACAGAAAAATGTTGCCCATTTTCCAATCCTAAGTCATAAAGAGGATACATAACTTTATTATAATCCTCAGGTTCAATTTTTGACTTATTTAAAATCACAAGAATATCCCAGTCTGATTCCGGTCCTGAATCTCCTCTGGCCCTTGAACCATATAGAATTACTCTTGCATCAGGTACTATCGAATGTACAGTATTATTGATTGCTCTTAATATCTCTTTCTGCCCTTCAATCATTATATTGATTAATTTCTATCCTGTTCTTCAGATATAAATGAATATGGTTTAACAAAGATAGTTTTATTCAGCCTTTTTGCCAAAAATCCCTGATCCTAATAAGATTAATGAATCCTGATAGATCCTTGATTAATAAATATTCTTCATCCAGATGCCTCATGGCAGGCTCATTTATCTATCGGCACAATTTCTTCAAGAGGATACCAGAAGGCTTTACCGATAATCTCCGGAATAAATTCATCAAGGAATTTGAGATTCATAAAATCAATAATCCTGTCTTCCCTGGGAAAAAGGCTGTGGCAATATCTTGGGAATACATTGTCCGGGACAATCCCGATAAAGTCGTTACCGGTTACCATTCTTAGGATCTCCTCAGCATCTCGAAGCTCAAAAGGTATTTTATTATCATGTAATGCTACAGCCATTCTGACTGTTTCTTCAACTCTTCCGATACTTGAACCAGCAAGAGTAATTTTCCAATTATTTTCTGTTTCCGAGACAAAAAGTGAGATATGAG
Organism: uncultured Rikenellaceae bacterium; assembly: GCA_964421975.1. Lineage (GTDB taxonomy): Bacteria > Bacteroidota > Bacteroidia > Bacteroidales > VadinHA17 > LD21. The sequence goes on along the minus strand of CAYQZL010000079.1, from coordinate 10,715 downwards.
TGGAATTCCCTCCCCGGCAGATCTCCCAGGGATGTGCCCCGACAACTTCCCAACTATGATACCACTTCGAGAACTCTTCCGCAGAATCTTCCGGTATATTTCTGAGTCCTGCATCACGCCCGTCAGACATCGCAAGATATTTTTCAAGCGGCGATAGAGCTTTCTTTTTATCCTCAAAATAATCATTCGCATCATAACAGATCTCACATATCCTGAAAAACTCATTAGCGGTCATTTTACTTAAAACGAACTCTTCCCTCTTTTGCATTTCGCCAATAATATCCCTTAATCGCTGAACCTTCTCCTCTCCAAGATTTAAGTCCACCCTTACAGCTTCATCACCAAGGATGTCCCAAAATTCCTTTCTGCTGATCCTGCCATACCGTTTAACCCAACTCAGATTCCTTCTTAAATTATCATTATACTCCTGGGGATTTTCTCTGAGTTTATTAATTTCAAAAGCTATTCTTTCGCGAAGCCAGTCTATGAATATTTTAAGATCTTCGGAATAATAAATTTGAATATCAGAGGGAGGCTGTTCCACATCAACTATGGCAAAAAGTTTATCATCAAAAAAGAAATATTTTTCACTCCGATATAAAGATGTCCCGAATTCATACCACTTTGTTTCTTCAGGATAGTAATCTTTCCACAACTGATCAAACTCCTCAATTGTTTCAACCTCACCCTCTTCTAAAAATTCCTCAAAACTGCCGAAAGCTTCAACACTACCACGTTCCACCTCCAGCCAGGTATGACGGATATCATCCTCCTTCCCGGGTTTGATAAAGCTGAAAATATCATAAATATCTGACAGCTTATGATACATTTCAGGATTAATGGGATTGTGCTTAGGATCAAACCTTTGGATGATCGAGTCAATTTGTGGAGCATATATTTTTGTTTCGTTCATGGCTTCAAATTATTTTCGTGACTCTGTTTACTCCTCTTCCCTTCCTTTGCTTTCTTTGTTTCATATAGTATACTCATTTCCGCCAATTCCTGTCCTATTCTGTTAATACCATAAAGAATTCTTTTGCTTTGCGTTGTTGATGGTTTTTTATGCCCTCTCACATATTGAGATAAGAGTGTAGGATTCATGCCGATCTTTTCAGCAAGGGCTTTAGAATTTATCACTTTATAGTACCGGAAAAACTGCTGAAAATCTATTTCAAAAGCTAACCAGGCAGTATCAAATTCTTTATTTTCAAAATAAAGTGAAAATGCTTCAATACAATTATCTATCACTTCATTCATTGTTGAGCCCGTTGTACCCACAGGATGATCTTTCGCATAGGCAGAAAATCCCGTATCGGTTTTTTCGATTATGACCACAATTTTCTTTTTCATCAGTAAATCAAATTTATTGTAATAGCCTGATAGCCTGCCCCGCCTCTGGCGGGGGAATCCACATGTTTAAGAATTATATAGATATGTGTTTGTTTATGAAATCCATGTGGGTTCCATTACAGTAATTAAGCACAATCAAAAGTAAATAATTATTTACTTATTTCAAATAAATTCATAAGAATCCTTTTTCCCGATCCACCTTTAATTTCCAGGATACCCCTCCCAACTGCCCTTTGCTAAATGAGACTACACGCAGTTGAGGTTAAGGTTGAGGTTAAGACTGAGGCTTAAGGGATGAGGCTTGAGGGATGAGGCTTGAGGGATGAGGAAGAGACATTGCCAACTGCCCTTTGCCAACTGCCAACTATTAGGGTTGAGGTCAAGGTTGAGGTTTGCCAACTGCCAACTGCCAACTGCAATTTTGATGCAATAAATCTTATATTTGTTCTCCGATACAATTCCAGATGAAGAAAGATCTGCATAGAATTACTTTTCTGTGTTTGCTGATTATACTTCTGCATTCATTACCTGTTTTTCCCCAGGAAGTGCCTCATCCCACCAGTAACCGGGGCATTTACGAGTTCCTCGATGAACTGGCCGGTGATCATATCATTTCAATTATTTCGGCTATTAAACCATATTCCCGTTCATTTATCGCCGACTTCCTTACTGAAGCCGATAAAAAACGTGACCTGCTTTCTTACAGACAACAGAAAGAGCTTGACTTTTATCTGAGGGATTTCGGAAAAGAAATTCCGTCAGACAGCATGTGGTTCAAATCTTCTTTCCTGAATATCCCGGAGAGTAAAAAATCGGGTGATGAGGATATTTTTTCAAGACGGATAAAGGGTATAAAGCCGGATAAAAGATGGGATTTCTTCTATTACGCTGATTCACTATTCTCAATAACCGTTAATCCGGTTTTCGGAGGGGAACTATTCGTTAATTCATCCGGCAGGGCTTCATACTGGAGAAATGGTGTCGAGGTAAGATCTTATGTCAACAAATGGGGATTTTATGCTTCCCTGAGAGATAATCATGAAAAGCCTTTCCTGGGAAGACCCGCATTCCTTACACCCAGACAGGGTGGTCATGTAAAAGGAACAACCGACTGGAGCGAAATGCAGGGAGGTATCACTTATTCATGGAAATGGGGAAGTGCAGGATTCGTCAAGGATAATATTGAATGGGGGAATAATTACTACGGAGCCAATATTTTCGGAGGAAGGAATCCGTCATTCGTACAACTAAGGTTTCAGCTCAGACCGGTAAAGTGGTTCACTTTTAATTATTTTCACGGATGGCTCAATTCAATGGTGGTCGACAGCGCCAATTCATACTGGCTGACCAACAGTTACGGGACAGATTACCGTGAAGTTTATCATAAGAAGTTCATTTCGGCAAATATGTTCACTGTAAGCCCTGTGAAATACCTTAATATTTCAGCAGGTAACAGCATTGTATACAATAATACATCGGTGAATCCCTCTTATCTGATGCCTCTCTTTCTCTATAAATCAGTCGATCATTCAGTCTCATCAGGTATAGATAATATGAATTCCCAGCTGTTTTTCGATATAAGTTCAAGGCAGATAAAGCACCTTCACCTTTATGCAACACTCTTTATAGATGAACTGGCCATCAGCAGGATAACAAAAGATGATGAATGGAACTTTCTCAGCTGGAAAGCAGGATTCAGACTAAGCAATTACCCTGTAAGCGATCTGTATTTCACTTCAGAATTTACATATTCATATCCTCTTACATTTCAGCATTATGTCCCGACAATTACTTTTGAATCGAATAAATATAATCTTGGACATTATCTGAAGGACAATTCCAGGGAGTGGTATGTTTCAGCAGGTTACCGGCCCATTAGCAATCTTGATATAATATTATATTTTTCAGATGCGGTCCGCGGTCCGGATTATACTGAACTCGGCACACCAAGGGTAGGCAATCCGCCCCTCGGGTCTGTCGAATGGCATAATACTTCTTTAGGTCTGAGGGCATCTTATCAGGTGATCAACGATCTGTATGGCTGGGTTTCTTTAGCCTTTAGTAATATTTCAGGGGATGAGAGGTGGAGTGCGGGGTATTTTTATGGCGGCAGGAATACTGTCAATCTCGGAGTGACGTTTGGGTTTTAATTGGCGTTACGGCGTTACGACATTACGGCGTTATGGCGTTACGGCGTTATGGTTTTATGGCTATATAATCGGAACATCAAAATACCGTAACACTGTAATGCCGTAATACCTTAAAGCCGCAATACCGCAATACCGCAATACTGTAATACCATAATGCAGCAGTACCGCAAAACCTCTATCTGCCTTCCCTAACTCCTTGCTTTTATGATTTTTGCCAGCATTAAAGATAGCATTTGACATTCATTCAGTAAACTCGTCGCAATTTCATCCCTGATTAATCCCACCTCATTACCTATTATTACTAACGTTTGAAGCTCTGCACATGACCCTTTCGCAATATAAAAATGACGGACCGATTGCTTATCTGTTCCTAATTCGTCTCCCTCAGCAATATTAGCAGGAATACTTATTGCAGCTCTTTGAATCTGATCCCTGTAACCAAAGTCTTTTGAGATCGATTGTGTTTTAACCAGCTGATATATTCTAACAGCAATTTCTTTGGCTTTTTGCCAAACACGAAGTTTTTTGAAATCTCCCATAACGCAGCGATTAATGGTTAATAATAAAGACATAGCACAATAGTAAAAATAACAGGTTTCATTAGCATTCTCAAATAAAAGATAATAATACTTGAGAATCAGCAAACCTAAAAGACCAATCCCCCCTTTACGCCGTAACACCGCAACACCATAATGCCGCAAAACCGGTCGCCGGAAGCCGGTTGCCGGTCCCGGAAAAACTTCATTTTCGAAAAATCGTTAATATTTTCGTCTGAAATTCTATCTTGTATCCGGTAAAAAGTTTTACATTTACTTTTCCACATCAGGTCGCTACTGTGAAAAAGAATAAATTCAGGGTAATTACGTTATTGACTGATATTGTGATTCTTGCAATATCATTCATAATTATGGTCCTGTTCATGCCTGCAAGATTCAGCGCTTATGTTCCCTCCCATGGAGTTTTTTTCGGAATACTTGTAGCGATATGGCTGACAGTCTCCCTGGTTAACGGCAAAATGCACAGGGGAAAGATCATCAATTTCACAACTCTGTTCAACCGGGTTATCAGCAGTAACCTGATATCAATCTCGCTTACTGCTCTGATAATGTATATCTTCCGGGACTATTCCTATTCGCGCGCGGTGGTACTGGGTACAATCATCATCGCGACTGTGCTTGAACTTATTATCGGTTCGATATTCATAGCGTATAAAAAGGCGAACATCCGGGAATATGAGGAGGCGGATAAGTTCAGGAAATACAGAAAACCAAGTGAGGAAGAGCTTGTCAATAACCTGAACGGGAATGGTAAGAATAATATCATCGGGAACCATCAGGAAGTTAATCCCGGAATAATCAGGACCATAGAGAAGGAAGCGGGAACCGATATGGCCAGAGCAATAGTGGAAATGACAGGACATAACCTGAATGGTCATACCGCAGTATTGTCGACAACTACAGTTTTCAATGTTGAAAGTCTGCCTAAGGATAAGTACACTTACCTGATCAATCTGCACAGGATAAACGATATAAAACAACTCGACCATTTCATTGATGCAGTCAACGCCAAACTTGATATGCATGGTTATTTCTTCTGCTGTGTTGAGACAAAAGATCAGAGGAAAAAAAGGATACTGAAAAAATTCCCTCCAGTTATAAATTATATTTATTATACACTTGATTTCATCCTGAAGCGTGTTTTACCAAAGCTGAAGTTCACCCGTCCGGTATATATGGCACTGACTCACGGTAATAATGCAGTGATATCCCGTGCAGAAGCTCTCGGCCGCTTATGCAGAGGCGGATTCCGTATCAGGCAGGAATCATTCATAGGCAACCAGCTTTGCATTGAGGCAAAGAAGACAGGAGAACCTCTTCCCACTAACGGATACTATTACGGGCCGATCATTGCCCTTCCAAGAATCGGGAAAGATGGTAACCAGATCAAAGTATATAAACTGAGAACAATGCACCCGTATTCAGAATATATTCAGGATTATGTATATAAAATGCATGACCTCCAGGAAGGTGGTAAATTCCGTGATGATTTCAGGATCACGTCATGGGGATCGTTCTGCAGGAAAGTCTGGCTCGATGAGTTCCCCATGTTCATTAATATGCTCGAGGGGAATATGAAACTCGTCGGCGTAAGACCTCTCAGCAAACAGTATTTTGAGCTTTATGATGAGAGTGTCAGGGAAAAAAGACTGAAACATAAGCCGGGACTTGTTCCTCCGTATTATGCCGATATGCCGGCAAATCTTGAAGAGATACAGGCTTCAGAAATGAAATACCTCGATCAGTATGAGAAAAATCCCATAAAAACTGATACAAAGTATTTTTTCAGGTCATGGTGGAATATTTTCTTTCATGATGCGAGAAGTAATTGAGCGGTGTGCGGTATCCGGCATGCGGCGTGCAGGAGCGCGGCGTGCGGCGTGCGGCCTGAGACAAGCGGGTAGAGATGAGAGATGAGAGTGGATTTATCACGAAGTCCGGTCGCCGGATGCCGGTCGCCGCTTGCCGGAT
>CAYQZL010000079.1:0-4587 GCA_964421975.1 uncultured Rikenellaceae bacterium | reverse complement strand
CGGATGCCGGTCACCAGAAAATTTGAAATAATCGATAAAATATGAACAAGGGAAAAAAGAAAGTTTTTGTTTCGGGTTGTTTTGATATGCTCCATTCGGGGCATGTTGCTTTTCTGCAGGAAGCTGCACAATACGGCGATCTGTATATCGGTCTGGGATCGGATAAGACCGTTAAGGATCTTAAAGGGAGGGAAACAGTTTATTCCGAAGAAGAACGTGCCTACATGATAAGCGCCCTGGCATGTGTATATAAAGTCGGGGTAAACAGGGGTAGCGGTTTGATGGATTTTGAAGAAGATATGAGAATACTCAAACCTGATATTTTCATCGTAAATGAAGATGGCCATTCTCCTGAAAAAGAAGATCTCTGCAGGGAACTGAATATTGAGTATAAGGTACTGAGAAGAGTCCCTCATGCCAATCTGCCGGCCAGATCAACCACAGCGTTGCGTTCAGCCAGACCAATACCTTACAGGATCGACATTGCGGGAACATGGATCGATCAGCCTTATGTGTCGAAGTATCATCCGGGTGCTGCAATTACAGCATCTATTGAGCCTACCATAGAGTTCAACGAGAGATCAGGAATGGCTACATCGACCAGGAAAAAGGCAATAGAACTATGGAACGATCATCTTCCTCTTGAAAAACCGGAAAAGCTTGCCAAAACACTTTTCAGATATGACAATGATCCCGGAACAGTGGAAGTGAGCGGGTCACAGGATTCGATAGGGATCGCGATGCCGGGAATAAATAAATTCTTCTACGACAAAGGCAAATACTGGCCTTCCCGCTTTGATACAATAACTGACCCTGATATAATCGGCTGGCTCGAGGAAAGACTCTGTATGGTTACACTGTGGCCCAGACCTGTGGGGTTTAACGTCCTTTCCGATACATATATAAATGAAGAAAACGTGAGAAGTCTCACCAAAGCGGCAGAAACAGCATGGGAGGGACTGCTTGTAAAAGATATTAAGAAATTTTCAAAGGGTTTTCTGGATTCATTCCATTCCCAGATCAGGATGTTCCCGAAAATGGTAACACCCGAAATTAAAAAGATCATAGAACAATATCAGGGAAAGGCAAAAGCCTGGAAACTATCGGGAGCCGGCGGGGGAGGATATCTTATTCTGATCAGTGAAGAAGAGATTCCCAATTCATTCAGGATCAAGATACGGTTAAAAGAACTTGGATTGTAAATATTTCCCAGGAAATATGAAGGTACTTCAATTAATAGACTCTTTTAACCGCAAAGAACGCAATGACTAATGGAGAGGGTATAGATTAACCGCAAAGGACACAAAATTAACCGCAAAGAATACAATGACTAATGGAGAGGGTATAAGATTAACCGCAAAGGACACAAAGGTTTACGCAAAGGACGCAAAGATTAATGGAAAGGGTATAAAGTTAATGGTAAAGCCTACAGTATCAGCCACAAATACCTGAATTACAGATATTTATCTTTGCGCTCTTTGCGTCTTTCTTACCCGCCGAAGCGATAGCGAAGGAGGGCTTTGCGTTCTTTGCTGTTAATTCTATGTCCTTCCCGGTTAATTTTGTGCGGTTAATTTTGTGTCCTTCCCGGTTAAATGATTTAAACCTTACTTACTTTATTTCTTACCCTCTTCATTACCAGAATTTTATTCTGAAGATTTTATCTTTCTCAGAAATGTTACCGGAATAGTAAGCAGAATATTCTGATCGAGCTTATCAATACGGATTATAACTCTTTTCTTACCGCCTACCTTGATCAGCTCACCCGTAACTCCGGTCAGTGAACCGTTTATCACTTCAACCTGATCGCCCTTTTCAAATTCTGCGGTCGTTACTTCTATATCTGCATCGCTGTCGACAATCAACCGGAGATTATCTATCTGTTTCTGCGGAATAGCAACCGGTTGTCCTTCGAAAGAGACGAATTTGACCACTCCGATTGTCTTATATACTTTAATGAATTCTTTTGGAACAACCTTAACAAATACATAAGATGAAAGCAGAGGTTTCATGATCAGCTTTTTCCTGTCGCTCCATCTCCTGTAAGTTTTCTGAAGTGGAAGAAATGATTCAATACTTTCTTCCTGAAACCTTGAATAAACCAGTTTTTCGGCACGGGGATTAGTATAGACAGCAAACCATCTGGGTGGTGGCTGTTTTTTCATTGTCACTAACCTGCCAGCATCAGATGAAATTACCGGATCCATTTTCAGAAATTTTGGCCAAAGATAAAAAAAAGGCGGAAAGGTACAAAAGGCATATCGGCGCAACGGCGCAATGGCGTAATGGCACAACGGCGCAACGGCGCAATGGCATAACGGTGCAATGGAGGATTGGCGTAATGGCTAATGGCATAATGGCATAACGGCACAACGGCGCAACGGCGTGGTTCATCTTCGCTGAAGCTACGGCGGACAAAGGGCGCAATGGCAAAGAGGGGTAAATTATATTTCTCTCGTTTGTTCTGAAAGAATCCAAAGTGTTTCTGAACCAACAGTATATCAGGCCGTTGAGCCTTTGTGCCGCTGTGCCGCTGCACCTTATATCACCCTCCTGCATAATAGATTAGCATCCATTTTTTTTATAACTAAAAAGTCCTACCTTTGCGGCATAATTTTAAATCTTATACGATGGCTGAAAAGACAAGATATTCGGATGAGGAGCTTGAGGAATTCAGGGTAATCATCCTAGCGAAGCTGGACAAGGCCAGGAGAGATTACGAAATACTGAAATCAAGCATAACTCACGAGGAGAGTAATGACACAATGGATACCTCTCCTACTTTCAAGGTTCTGGAGGAAGGTGCCACCACTCTTTCAAAGGAGGAAGCAGGCAGACTTGCCCAGCGTCAGCTTAAATTCATACAACATCTTCAGGCTGCACTTGTAAGGATTGAGAATAAAACATATGGGATATGCCGTGAAACAGGAAAACTTATCTCAAAAGAAAGATTACGTGCCGTACCACATGCAACACTGTGTATTGATGCTAAGATGAAACAGAAGTAGGGGCCCAGAGGCTCAAAGGCAGTGCGGCTCAAAGGCGTGAAACAAAGAGCCATCCCATAAAGGGGTGGCTTTTTCGTTTATTACTCCATGACCATACAGGATTGCTACGTCGTCCCGCCTGAAGCGGGACTCCTCGCAATGACGGCAGTATGAAAGTAAACTCCGATCAACCGTCATTCCGAATCCCGCCGCAGGCGGGATGAAGCAATCTGTTCCGTTAAACAACAGACTTAAAATACTCAATTGTCTTTTTTAATCCTGTTTCAAGATCAATGACCGGTTGCCATCCCAGTTCCTTTTTAGCAAGTGAAATATCCGGCTGTCTCTGTTTCGGATCATCACCGGGCAATGGCAGATATATGAGCTTTGATCCTGATCCTGTAAGTTTTATTATCCTGTCTGCCAGTTCACGTACCGATATCTCGACCGGATTCCCGAGATTGACCGGACCGGTAAAAGAATCCGGCGTTTCCATCAGCTTTATCATCCCGTTTATCAGGTCATCTACATATTGAAAGCTGCGTGTATGTGAACCATCACCAAAAATAGTTATATCCTCTCCTTTCAGAGCCTGTACAATGAAATTTGAAATTACCCTGCCGTCATTCTGGCTCATACGCGGGCCGTATGTATTGAATATCCTTGCAATCTTGATCTTCAGATTATGCTGCATGAAATAATTCATGAAGAGTGTTTCGGCACATCGCTTGCCTTCGTCATAGCATGCACGCGGACCAAGGGTATTAACATTCCCCCAGTATGTCTCGGGCTGCGGATGTATTGAAGGATCACCGTATATCTCGCTTGTAGATGCCTGCAATATCCTGGACCTGGTCCGTTTTGCCAGTCCAAGTGTATTAATGGCACCCATTACCGATGTCTTAATGGTTTTTATGCCATTATACTGATAGTGTACGGGTGATGCCGGACAGGCAAGATTATATATTTCATCGACCTCTATGTAAAGAGGAATTGTTACATCATGCCTGATCACTTCAAAACAATGATTATCAAGAAGATGCATTATATTCTTCTTCGAACCTGTGAAGTAATTATCGAGGCATATGACCTCATTCTCCATGCTAAGGAGCTTTTCGCAAAGGTGTGATCCTATAAATCCGGCACCTCCGGTAACGAGGATTCGTTTCATTTTTATTTTATTGTACACAAATGTAACGAAAAGTAATATACAAATTTCCGGAAAGGGGACTTGGACGGTTAGTTGGAATTTACGGGTAGGCGACCTGGACGGTTAATTGGAATTAACGGGTTGGCGACTTGGACACTTAGTTCGAATTAACGGGTAGGCGACCTGGACGGTTAATTGGAATTAACGGGTAGGCGACTTGGACACTTAGTTCGAATTAACGGGAAGGCGACCTGGACGATTAGTTCGAATTAACGGGAAGGCCACCTGGACGGTTAATTCGAATTAACGGGAAGGCCACCTGGACGGTTAGTTCGAATTAACGGGAAGGCCACCTGGACGGTTAATTCGAATTAACGGGAAGGCCACCTGGACGGTTAGTTCGAATTAACGGGAAGGCCACCTGGACGGTTAATTCGAATTAACGGGAAG
>CAYQZL010000078.1:0-20092 GCA_964421975.1 uncultured Rikenellaceae bacterium | reverse complement strand
TATCCCGGTTATAATGGTTATGATATTCGCATAAAGAATCTCAAGTGTAATATTGGGCATTTTCCCATAAATGGCCGGCCCGATGTACCATAACAAAAAAACGAACCACGGAAGAATTGTAGCAGTAGCCATTCGCGAGTAAACAAAGCTTGCAATACCATTAAGTTTTTTCCTGACATACGTATATTCACAAAAGCTAAGTATAATCCAGGAAAAATATACTGCTTTATAATGCTGAAAATTTGACTCGGTAATACCGCAGATGATTTTAAGAGGAGGCCATGGAATATACTTATAGGCAAAATACAGGGACATAAATATTCCATAAAAGATAAGACCTTTGACATAAATAGACTTCCGGCTATTACCCATTTTTTCTCAATTTTATCTTAAAAATGCAATTTGCTGTATTTATGTAAGATAATATAATTTTTTTATTATCTTCATAAATTGAAAAACCTTTTTATATGAAAGGTGATCTAATTATAACCCCGCTTAAGGAGGGTCTTAATATATCAGAAACAGGAAATAAGGCAAAGTCGCTCCTTTTCCTTAAGAAGAAGAGATTCAGGATTCCTCCTACATATATCCTAACCAGCAATCTGCATTACAGATACTTACAAAACAAGGAACTCTTCATTGGGGATCTGAGAAAAGAATTACTAAAATTACCTGACAGATCATATGCCATCCGTTCCTCAACTCAAGCCGAAGATTCAGAAGATTTTACATATGCCGGACAGTTTCTTACATTCACAAACGTATCAGGTACTGAAAATCTCCTGAATGACATTCTGAAGGTATGGGACACTGCTCCATTATGCAAGGAAACTATTTATCATCGCAGAAACGAGAAAGAACAGACCGGTTGCGCGGTACTGATCCAGGAAATGATAGAATCAAAACTTGCCGGAGTCAGTTTCAGCAAAAATCCTATCACAAACCAGCAGGAAATTATTGTTGAAGCTGTTGAGGGTCCGGGAGAAGACCTTGTCCAGAGAGGCCTTACTCCTTTCAGATGGAAATTTAAAAATGATAAACTGTTTGAGGGCAATCCTGATCACCAGATGATTTCCATCATAAGAAAAGTTTCCGCAGATACCGCGAAGCTTAAGAGGATTTACGGCAATCATGTTGACATAGAATGGGTATTCGACGGAAAGCAGCTTTATTACCTTCAATTCCGCCCGGTCACAGGGACCAGGGAAATGAATATCTATTCGAATAAGATGGCCAAGGAGATGTTGCCGGGTCAGATAAAACCACTTGTCTGGTCAGTTAATATCCCCCTGGTGAACGGTACATGGATAAAACTGCTTTCAGAAATAACCGGACCTCTGAAAGTTGCACCTGAAGATCTCGCAAAACCTTTTTATTACAGGACATACTTCAACATAGCTGCATTAACCAGGATCTTTAAGGAATTCGGATTTTCAACCGATGTACTTGAAAATCTTATGATGAGCAGTAATGAATTAAAACCTTCTTTTAAACCCGGCTTAAGAACCTTATACCATCTTCCCAGGATCATAAAATTCATCCACCACAAGCTGACTTTCGAGAAGACATTTTTAAAGGAATACCAGAGATTAAAGACCACTTATTTTGATATTGAAGAAAAGATTAAAAGAGATTATTCAATCAATAACTATCCTGAACTTTTTGCTATTTTATCCGAAGAAGGAAGCAAACTGACTTATCTCAATATTGTTATCCCTCTTTTGATGCAGATATTCAATAAGCAACTGAAAAGTAAACTGAAAAAAAGAGGACTTGATTATGACCGGCTCGATTTCAATGCTGATTTTGAAGAACTTATTAATCTCTCCCCCATTCCTCATATCCGGAAAATAAAGGGTATGATGGATTCCCTACCTCCCACCCTGAGGTCAGAATGTACATCAATTGAAAAACCTGGCACATTGCCAGAAGTATCTGATATTACCCGGGAAATCAATGTATTCAGCCAGAAATTCGGACATTTAAGCGAGAGCGGAAATGATTTTTCAGTACCTAAATGGTCCGAGAATCCGGAGATAGTATATAACATGATAATGAAATCAGAATCTGTTCAGACCCGGACAGATCTGTTTACATTCTCAGAACTAAGGCAGAATGACCGGAAAAAAGTCAGAGGTCTGCATGGAAGTTATATTCGGGCAGGCAGATACAAAGTTTACCGTGAACAGATCAGTTCATTGTTCATTTATGGACATGGATTATTCAGAATGCTATATCTTAATCTGGGAAAGGATTTAAAAGAAAGGCAGATCATAAAAACCGATCAAGATATTTTTTATCTTGACCGGACTGAGATCAGCAACATCCTAGAGGATATTTCTGAAAAACGTTACACTTCATATGATGATCTTGTCACGTCAAGGAAAAATGAAATGGAATTAACCAAAGACTATATCCTTCCGGCGGTGATCTACGGAGAAAAAGCCCCGGTACTGGAAATCGGCCGGATCAAGAATCATTACGGTATAGGAACATCAGCCGGGACTTATACCGGACTAACAAAAGTGATCAGGGGAATGTCGGATTTCGGATCAGTACATCAGGGTGATATAGTAATAATTCCGTTTTCGGATGTCAGCTGGACTCCCATATTAACAATTGCGGGAGCAATAGTATCCGAGACAGGAGGATTATTGTCGCATTGTTCAATAATAGCAAGGGAAATGGGCATACCCGCTCTTGTATCTGTTGAGAACGCCTGTGCAACAGGTAGCGGATTAAGAGCAACTGTTGACGGCTCAAATGGAATTCTAACCATACATGACTATGAATGAAACACTTGCTTTTCTGGAAAGCAAACCCCTCTTACTGTCGGCTCTTTGTGCCCTGACAGGTTATCTTATGGGATCGATCTCCTTTGCAAGGATTGTATATTATTCAGTAACAAAGAGCAAAGAAATAAAATCTTACTCCGAAACGGTCAGAGGTTCTGATGAAACATTCGATACGGATTTTGTAAGCGCTTCCCTTGTCAACAAGAGGATAGGCGCAAAATACGGATGCATCACTTCCATTGCCGATATTCTGAAAGTTGCGGCACCTATGCTTGTTGCCAGATTATTGTTTAAAACTGAACCTTATTTTCTGATTATTCCTGTTTTTGGAATGATAGGACATTACCTGCCGGTATATCACGGATTCGTGGGCGGACGCGGAGAGACCGTCATGCTTGGATCCATGTTCGTCGTTAACTTTTTCGGAACAATAATTGTAAATGTTGCATCAACCATACTTGGATTCATTACGGGAAGTGTCGTCGTCCTGAGATTTACCGGCTATATGCTAATGATCTTCTGGCTCTGGTACTATTTCAATGATTACCGCTATGCTGTCTTTATGTTCCTGATGAATTTCCTGTTCTGGTTTTCAATGCGCAAGGAAGTATCAAGATTTTATGATCTCAAAAAGAGGGGGCTCCTTGAGCTTACACAGGAACAACTGTCGGAAGATATGTTTATGGGTAAAGGAATAGGAAGGGCAATAGACAGGTACAGTATACCATCCCTGATAAAAAGAATCCGAAACAAAAATCCGAAAGATGAGATGCGTTAAAAAATACCTGATAAATTTCATTTTTATTTCCGCATTCATTTGCTTTCCGATTAATGCACAAAAAGGCGGAGTGAAAATAGACAACCAGATCAGCAGCTGGTTCGGATTGAGTTTTTACAATCCGGTAACATGGCAGATAGGGGCACGATATATTCCGACAATAAATCCATCAGTTGAGTTAAAGAACAAGAATAAGATCGATGCAGAGATCTCCTTTAATACCTATGGAAATTTCATGTTTTCCGGTTCCGCTTATGATACTCTCAACTATGATCTCAAACCCTACAGAATATGGCTGAGATATTCTACTCCTCATCTTGAATTAAGGGCAGGGCTGCAAAAGATTAACTTTGGTTCAGGGTATATTTTCCGCCCCCTGATGTGGTTTGACAGAATGGATTTCAGGGATCCTCTTCAACTTACTGACGGGGTTTACGGACTTCTTGGCCGTTATTATTTCAACAACAATACAAATATCTGGCTTTGGACGTTATATGGAAATAATAATACCAAAGGGTGGGAAATGGCCCCAACGGTGAAAAAAACACCCGAGTTTGGAGGGAGGATGCAATTCCCCGCCGGCAAAGGTGAATCTGCATTGACCTATCATCACCGGGAAGCTGACTATTCGGACCTTCTTGCTGGATTTCCAATGATAAGCGATTCGCTCTTAACTGAGCAGATGTTTGCACTCGACGGGAAATGGGATCTTGGTATAGGCTTATGGTTCGAACTGGTTAAGAAACTGAATGATAAAAATAACAAGCTTACAGGAAGATGGGAAACATACTTAAGTCTGGGAATAGATTATACTTTTCCGGTCGGGAACGGATTAAGTGTTACGACTGAATTCTTCCGTTATGCTGATAATCCGGGTCAGGACCAGCCAAAGCATACAAACAACTTTTCCACACTTTCCCTGGTTTATCCGCTCTATCTTTCACATAGCATCTCAGGGCTTGTTTATTATAACTATGATACCAGAGAGTGGTACCGTTTTCTGAACTTTCAGCTTAAATATGATTACCTGAGCTTTTATATAATGGCTTTCTGGAATCCCGACAAATTCACCTTATACGGAAGTAGCGATAAAACCAGTCTCTTTGCAGGCAAAGGATTCCAGTTAATGCTGGTTCTTGATATATAACCTTATCCGATGACGTTAATTCAACTGGCGATAAAGAATCTTCTCGGAGCCGGATTAAGGACCTGGCTGAATGTTTTTGTTCTGTCCACTTCATTCATAATAATTATCTGGACCCGGGGACTACTTAAAGGCTGGGAGCGGCAGGCAAAGTCTGATACGATAAACTGGGAAATTGCAGGTGGACAATATTGGCATAAGAATTATAATCCTTATGATCCGCTTACAATATCTGAAAGTCATGATCTGGTCCCTGAACTGTCAACTCATTTTAGCAGCATTAATGATATTGTTCCCATACTCATCAGCCAGGGTACTATTTATCCGGAAGGGAGGATGCTGTCGGTAATCATTAAAGGTATACCTCCGGATCAGAAATTGCTTGAGATTCCGTCTGTCAAGCTTACATCTGATGATGAAACAGAAGTACCTGCGATCATAGGCAGGTCAATGGCTGAAAGTTCAAAGCTTGCCGAAGGTGACTTTGTAACACTCAGATGGAGAGATAAAAACGGAACATATGATGCAATTAAGGTTAAGATAAAGGGAGTATTCGATACAAGTGTACCGGGTGTCGATGTGGGTCAGATCTGGATACCGATAGAAAAACTTCGTGAAATGTTGCTTCTTCACGGGGAGGCAACTATTCTTGTAACAAAAACTGAACCGGCCCCTGACCGGGAAACTGAAAACTGGATATTTAAAAGCCCGGCATTACTGCTTTCGGATCTGGATAAAATGATAAGATCACAAAGTGCAATGGGGGTAATCATGTGGTGCATCTTACTGATGATGGCCATGCTTGCCGTATTTGACAGCCAGGTCCTGTCAATATTCAGACGCCGGAAGGAAATAGGAACTTACGTTGCTCTCGGGATGACACAGGCACAGGTTGTAGGTTTATTTACGCTCGAAGGAACTCTGCATTCCGTCCTGGCAATATTTGTTGCTGCTGCTTATGGTATTCCGCTCCTGGCTTATCAGACTGTTAACGGAATTTCAATACCACTGGACAGCAGTGATTTCGGCATATCCATGACCGAAAAACTATACCCGGTATACAGTCCGGGCCTTATTGCAGGGACTGTTGTGATAGTGATAATTGTAACGATTATAGTAAGTTACTGGCCTTCACGAAAGATAGCAAAACTTAAACCGACAGAAGCATTAAGGGGGAAGGTACAATGATCAGGTTTCTGTTTTTAGGACTTATAAGGGATAAACATCGCAGCCTGATGCCGTTTATTGTAACATCATCCGGTGTTATGCTGACGGTAGTATTTCATGCCTGGATAACAGGGGTTATTAATAACAGTATCGAATTCAATGCCCGCTTTTCTACAGGTCATGTAAAAATTATGACAAGGGCTTATGCAGAATATACCTCTCAATCGCCAAACGATCTGGCAATTCTGGAGACCGATACCCTGATGTACAATGTTTCGGCAATGATACCTGAAATGGTCTTTTCAGAAAGAATATACTTTGCCGGAATCATTGATGTAGCTGATAAATACGGAGAAACAATGACACAGGGCCCCTGTATGGGAATCGGTATTGACCTGCTCTCGGGAAATATGTCGGAAACTGAAAGACTTAATATTCCATCTTCGTTGAAAAGCGGTAATCTGCCGGAGAAAAGAAGAGAGGCTCTTCTGAGTACGGAATTTGCAGAAAAACTGGGACTCAATCCCGGAGATACAATTACACTTGTAGGCTCAAATATATATGGTGCCTTGATAATGTATAACTTCCTCATGTGCGGCACTGTTGAATTCGGGACAACAGCCCTTGACAGAGGTACTATCATAGCAGATATTCTGGATGTAAGAGAAGCTTTGAATATGGCTGGTGCTTCAGGTGAGATTCTGGGATTTTTCCGTCAGGGTAATTATGATGATGAACTCGCCAATGAAATAACGGATCGCTTTAATCAAAGATATTTTAATGAAGAAGATGAATTCTCTCTCATAATGAAGAGCCTGCCCAGACTGAATAACATGGGATTCCTCGTTGAATACTCCGATAAACTACAAAGTATCCTGGTAACCGTGTTTATTTTTGCAATGTCACTGATACTCTGGAATGCCGGACTGCTGGGAGGATTGCGCAGATACGGGGAATTCGGCATGCGGCTGGCAATTGGTGAAGAAAAAAGTCATGTCTTTAAAACAATGATGATTGAATCTTTCATCATAAGCCTGTTCGGCTCAGTAAGCGGAGTTATTGCCGGCCTGGGTGTTTCATTATACCTGCAGAATATAGGGATTGACCTTGGATTCATAATGAAGAACGCTTCGATAATGATGCCAACGGTCTTCAGGGCACAGATCACACCACAGACATGGTATATCGGCCTGATCCCGGGTTTTATTTCAACCCAGATTGGCACAATGCTTGCAGGCAGAGGAATCTATAAACGTCAGACTGCACAACTTTTTAAAGAACTTGAAGGATGAACAGAACAATTTCCCTGATACTGATATTACTGAATTTTGGCTCATTACAAGGTCAGCTTCCTGATGGTAAAATGATACTGATGAGAATAGATCAGAATATGACATCTGAGAACCGTTTTTATTCATCATCCATGATAATACATGGCCGCAGGACCTCAGTTACATTTAAACTCAGAACATATACAGCCGGAACAAAAAAGTCCTTTACCGAATATCTTTTCCCGGTCCGTGAACAGGGGACCAAGATGCTTAAACTGGACGACCAGCTATGGATATATTCACCGGATGCCGACCGGATAATCCAGATTGCCGGACATATGTTGCAACAATCAGTGATGGGATCCGATCTGTCATACGAAGACCTGATGGAAGATAGCAGGCTGACTGACCTTTATGAGGCAAAAGTTACAGGTACAGAGATGATTGACGGTCGTAACTGCTGGATCATTGAACTAACTTCTTTTGTTCCCGATATAGCATATCATGGCAAAAAAATATGGGTTGATCAGGAAAGGGATATACCGCTTCGCGAAGAAATGTACGCAAAAAGCGGCACATTGCTTAAAAGAAGTGAACTTTCCGATATAGTACGGATTGATGAAAGGTGGTATCCTAAGAAAATCATTTTCAAAGATATGCTCAAGGAAGGCAAAGGAACGGAGCTTCAGATTGAAGAGATCCGCTTTAATATTTCCATCCCCGATCATATCTTTTCCAAAGGGAACCTCAAAAAATAATGATCTTCCATCCGGGAATCATACAGGATCAATCTTTGAGTTTCCTGACCGGACCTGATCGTAAAAATTCTATTTCACTGTCGGTTTCTATTATCGAATCAAATTTTACTCCCGCTTCATTATCACTTTTAAGATAATAGTTAAGCCATCGTATCAGATATCTTCTAATGATATTGAGCTGATTTTCCATACTTATGCTGACATCCCTGCAACCTGAGATCCTTTCACCCATACTGCATTTAGGATGACTCACACCCATCTGACAATGAGTTCCACCTTTTATCAGAATATATGTTTTCTCACTGCTTCCGGAAGAATTATAGATGGGCAGCTGGTGTTTTTCAGGAGGAGTAATACAGTCATTACCTCCTGCAAATATCAATGCAGGCACTTTTACCAAGGCTGCGGCTTTGACTGCTGAAGGCCGTGTATCATAAGGAGCCAGTGCAACCAATGCCCGGATCCCCCGTGATGATACTGCAGCAAGAACTGCTGAACCGCCACCCATACTGTGTCCCATAATGCAGCTAAGCGTATCAATCCGGCCGAAAAGTGGAGATGATCTGTCCGTATCAAGTTTTCTTATCTCATTCACAGCAAATGAGATATCCCCGGCAAGTGCTTTATGCGACGGGAACAAACCTGTTTCGCTGTCGGGGAATACCAATATAAATCCTTCAGGGACCAGTATCTCAGTTATATAAGAATACCATTTACCTGAAATAAGATATCCGTGCCCGAAACAAATGACCGGGAACTTCTTATCACTGGCTGAATTACCCTGAACATTCGATGCTGATGAATCATAAGGATAAAAAATATCAACAGGTATTTTTCTGTTACCCCGTTCCCTGTCAATAAATCTGTATTTAACCTTTTCTGTTTCATATTTCTGTGAAAATCCGTTGTAACAAATCATTATTGCAAACAAACCGGTAAGAATACAAAACAGCCTCATCCTTTGTCCTGACATTTCTGAATAAGATCTGTGATCAAATAGCAATTCTGCAAGGTTAAATCCAGTTATATCTTTCAGTTGAACAGCATCAGTTCATAAATCCCCGGCACATCCGAAAATGAAGTTATCTGAAGCCGGACAAACTGCATTTCGAGAGGATCGATACTGATCTCAGCCCTTGGTCCTATTGAGGTTCCTTTATGGAAGGTTTTCCAGTTTGCACCATCTTTGTACTGAAGCTCAAATGCATTGATATTTGTTCCGCTTTCATAAAGAAATATCCTTGAGATCCTTTCTTCTTTCGCAAGATCTATTTCAATCCATGGTTGTTTATCATCAGCTGCAGCTTTCCAGAAACTGCCTGACCATTCACCATTATTTACAGTTCTCAGATCAACCCATTCATGATTTATCCATGTTCCCTTTAAATTTGAAGATGCGTTTACGCTCTTCATGAATGAAACTGACTGAGGTTTTACTTCAAAAGGACCAACACTCATAACATCGCTTTCATACTCTATTTCCACGATTGTATTTACAGGCTGAATGGATTTTTCATTGATGGTTATCATGTAATTATTACCAGACTTTATGAAATTTGCCGCGCTTCCCCCGGCTATAACAACATTTTTTACCGGGATCCCGAGATCAGGTATGGTTATATCGGCGGAACCTCCTGCCCATCTCAGTATATGTAAATAAACTTTATTTCCTTTCCTTGTGCTGACACCCCAGTCAGTCGGTTTAAAAGGCCCTCCGCGTGTCCCATAAATGGAATATCCGTATTTATCAAGCCATTGCCCCATCTCCTTAAGTCTCTCAACCTGAAGAGGCTCTATAGTACCGTCAGGTCGCGGGCCAACATTGAAAAGAAGATTTCCGTCACCTCCGGCTGAACGGATAAGGCTGTGCAGACATTGTTCAAGCGATTTGACCTCATCATCCGGCTTCCATGCCCATTGCCGTCCGATGGTCATACATGTCTCCCATGCCCGTTTATTGTTAAAGCTGCCGACTCTCTGCTCCGGTGTATCAAAATCACCCCTGGCCCCGGTCCTGTTATTGACCAGAATGTCAGGCTGTACTTTCCGGATATGATCAATAACACCCTGCCCTCTTATGGAGTCGAATTGCTGGGGCACATCATACCACATAACAAGAAGAGGTCCATAATTTTTAATTATTTCTACTGACTGATTTTTGAGGTGTTCCGTATACTTGTCGAGGTTTGATACTTCTCTTTTCACGGTACCACCCGGACTAGTCAGAGGAAAGTCGGGATGATGCCAGTCGCAGGTTGAATGGTAAAAGCCCAGAGCAATCCCCTCTTTCCTGCAAGCTTCCGCCAGCTCTTTCATCACATCTCTTTTAAACGGGGAGTTCATGATATTGTAATCGTTGTATTTCGTATCCCACATACAGAATCCGTCATGATGTTTTGATGTGAAAACAATATATTTCATTCCGGCGGCCTTTGCAGTCTGTACCCATTCAAGGGCATTGAATTTTACCGGATTGAACTGTTTATACAGATTGTCATATTCTTCAATACTCCATTCCCTGCCTCTTGACCAGCCAATTTCTGTACCTTTAATACTGACGGGCCCCCAGTGAATGAACATACCAAACCTGGCATCCTTCCACCATTCAAGGCGTTCTTCTTTCGTGACAGGAGCCTGGCACCGGATAAGTATCAATTGTACCAGGATAAGGGCTGCGATAAGTGATTTTTTCATTTTATGATGATTTTTTAATGATATCTGCCGGAATAGTCTAATGCTTTACAGATAACAGACGATTTAATTTCAGACAGGTTCCATATCATGCTTAAAGAATCTGTTCCAGTTAAAACCGTAAGCCATAACGAAAATAAAACAAAATAATGGCATTAAGAAGCCTGTCCGCATAGAATAATTATCTGCGATCCACCCCATAAGCATTGGCATTACCGATCCTCCGACAATTGCAGTTACCATGAATGATGATCCAAGCTTTGTTCTTTCTCCCAGGCCTCTTATTCCAAGCGCAAAATTAGTGGGGTACATTATTGACATAAAGAAAAAACTGAGAAGAAGAGCTGATATTGATAACCAGCCGGGGAACAGAATGACCACAATCATCATCATAACATTTATAAGGGCATAGATCCCTAATGTAATATGTGGTCTGGCACGGCGCAGTATCATACTTCCTGAAAATCTGCCAAGCAGGAATAATCCGAATCCACCTGCAGCAAGGAGCATTGAGGCTCCCCGTTCCGTAATATGACCCACTCCATCTTTTATATAAGTCATGCCATCCGGCAGGATACCGGCAAAACTTTCCGGTATGGCAGGCATATAATCCCTGACATAGTTGATAAAAAAGCTGAAAATACCTGTCTGTGCAGCAACGTAAAGGAACTGTGATAATATAGCCAGGACGAAATGCCATTCCCTGAAAAGAGGCCTTTCATGCTTAGTTCCATCTTCTGCCTGTCTGGTTTCCATTTTTGCATGCAGGTCAGGTATCGGAGCAAAAATAAATACTGTAACAATCACAAATACAATCCCGGCAACCAGAAGGTATGGCAGATACAGCGATTCATTACTGGTATTTACCTCTTCGGTATTGGAAAGTATAAATGACCCTCCCAGGACGGGGCCGAGTATCCAGCCGACAGCATTCAGGCTCTGTGCCAGATTTATCCTTGCAACCCCTGAACTTACAGGTCCCAGAACAGTTGTATACGGATTGGCTATTGTCTCAAGGAATGTTAGCCCAGATGCAACTACAAAAAGTGCAGCAAGAAAAAATGAAAATACATATGCTGTCGAGCCTGTTATTTTTGTAATAGGAATAAAAAGAAGTGAACCGGCAAGGACTATGATCAATCCTGCAATGATCCCGCTCTTGTATCCGAAACGGCGGGCAATCCAGCCTGAAGGAACAGCCATAAGAAAATATGCCCCGTACCATGCTGCCTGTACAAATGCCGACTGAGCTTTTGAAATACCAAGGGAGTTCTGGAAATGCTTGTTAAGCACATCGATCATACCGTTACAAAGCCCCCATAACAGGAACAATACACATATGAGTGTAAATGTAAAAGCATAATTCTTACCATCTTCAGTTATAAACATCTGAGAAAACCTTGATCTGTTTTGTTGTTGTTTCATAAGTTACAAAAGTATATTGTTTTCATTTTTCAATATATTCTTCCTTTTCTTACAAGGCCCAGCCTGTGGAGTTCCTCGTGAATAAAAATACAATTTGATAAATTATAATCAGGCTCCAGATGATAAGCTATTTTAAGGTTGCCACCGTCATTATCCCTGAGAGTCCTTTCAATCCATTCTTCAATATCTTTCTTTCCCGAACCTTCTGAAAGTATCTCTACCGGAGGGAAAATATTAATTTCAAAATCCCTGCCCATCCTTTCCCTGATAGGTGTCAGGGAAGTATTGGATCCCGTATCTATTATCTTCAGGTTTTCAATTTCGCAAATTGCTTTCATTATATGATCCGAATTACCACAACTGTGCAGCCTGATCCCTCCGAATTCCTTTCCGAGCCGGCTGAGATAAGGAGTTACAAATTCCCTGTAGCTGTAGTCATCAAGCATTGCACCTGAACATTCACCTGTATGAACAAGACTTACAGGCAGATTGCCCAGGTCTGAGAAATGTCTTATCACTCCGGAATAAACTTCGGTTATCCATTTATGAATGCCCTTTACAAGTGCAGGTTCAACCATCATCATTGTAAAAACATCCTGGCCGATGAATTTCATCGAGGTTGTTATTATACCATGAATGGTTGCTCTTCCTGAAACATCCCAGAAGAAAGGTGGAATGACCCTGCAGTCAGGATGTTTATCCGCCACCTCCCTGTACTGATTTTCCAGATCAATTATAAATGGCAGCTTAAGTACTTCATTTACTGAAGGCAATTCGGCTGATTCCTTAATATCTTTCAACGGGAAACCTTTCACGTCAGAATCTTTGTCCTCGGCAAAAACAAACTCAGATCCCAGCGCTGCAGCAATTATCATGTTTGGTTGAATAGCCCCGACCAGGATCATATTGGGGACAACATATTCAGCCTGTACAAGATTATCTTCCATATTATAGACCGGGTAATCAGGAAACCTCTCTTTAATGAACCCATGGCAGGCTTCATCCTGCTTCATCCTGTAATAGGGATCCAGATAATATCTTGAATCGAAAATGAAACCTCCATGCTTGTGCAGCCATCCTTTCGAAACACTGGCTTGTATCCTAATCATATATCGCGGTTATTAAGGAAAAAATATTCTATTCAGCTTTTGACCTGCGGAATAAGTTTCTTACCGATCTTATGTCCTGAAGCAGCATAATAAAGCAGGAACAGATAGCAGGGGATGACGATCACATATGAAACGGTCGGATCGATGATATCAGCAAGTCTCCCGTAAAGTAAAGGAAGAAGAGCTCCCCCTAGGTTCCCCATAATAAGAAGTGAGGAACCTATTCCCGTAAACCGTCCCAGGCCTTCAATTGCCAGAGGCCAGACTGCAGGCCATATCAATGCATTTGCGATTCCCAATGATGCTATAAATACCACAGATACCATCCGGGAAGAACTTATGGCAGCAATAGCGAGTAATATACCAAGGATTGAACATAATTTCAGGGCATTACTCTGTGAAATATATCTTGGGATAGTGATTATCCCGATTGCATAGCCGGTTATTGAAGCTATCATGGTAAATGAAGTGAAATGCCTTGCAACAGAAACAGGTATTCCCTGGCTTAGACCGTAGCTTATTATTGTATCGCCTGCAATTATCTCAAGCCCGACATCACAGAATATTGCCACAACTCCGAGAAGCAGATAAGGGAACTGAAAAATGGAAGTTTTAGAGGAATAATTATTTGTTTCAGATCCGGCATTCTGAACATCAGGATCAATATCCGGCAGTTTTGATACTTTAAGCATTATGCCGATCAGAAAAAGAATAGCAGCCATTCCGGTATAGGGTATGATCACCCGTGAAGCAAGCTCATCAAGCATGGCATTCTTTTCAGCACCTTCCATTACCGAAAGCTTTGCCATAAGGGCATCCCCATCACTGAGAGCCATCACTCCGAAAAGAAATGTGGCTATAATTCCCGCAGATTTATTGCATATGCCCATTATGCTTATCCTCCGTGCTGCACTCTCAATCGGTCCAAGTATTGTTATATATGGATTGGCCGCTGTCTGCATCAGAGCCAGACCTGATCCCATTATGAACAATCCCGTAAGAAAAAGACCATAAGTCCTGGTAATAGCCGCAGGTATGAAAAAGAGTGCTCCGGCAGCCATAATGAATAAACCGGTCATCATTCCCGCCTTCAGTCCTGTCCTTTTGAGAACCCGGGAAGAAGGTATTGCCATGATCACATAGGATATATAAAATGCAAACGCAACGAGATATGATTGAAAATGGTTGAGCTCACACAATATCTTAAGGTAAGGAATCAATATACCGTTAAGCCATGTGACAAATCCGAAAATGAAGAAAAATAATCCGATAGTTGCTATCGTGAACCAGGAAACCTTAGTTATTTTTTGAGAGGGATGAGATCTGTCACTCATTATTGATGCCGGTAAAGATTGGATAGATTTCGAAAATAATTCAAAAAACAGTAAGTAAGTTGCATAAATGGATAAGTTATGTCAATTACCAGAAGGTATAATATAATACAAACAATATCAACAAAATACCAATCGACAATACCCTGAAAGTCCTGTCATTGTTCCTGAATATCCGGGCAGGAAGTTCCCAGGCAGGCTTATCCGGATGTTCCTTTTTTCCGAAAAGAGATACAATGATCATTTGAGCGCTGATAATCACGAATGAGCAAACCATATTGTCGAGAAATGGCATTTCGGGGAATAACAGCTTCAGAATGACCGGTACGGGAAGCGTAAGAAGAACTGCGATCCATGCAGCCTGTGATGTGGTCTTTTTCCAGAAGAGTCCCAGTACAAACATTGCTGTTATACCCGGACTGACAAGACCGGTATATTCCTGAATAAACTGAAAGACCTGTTCAATATTCTTAAGCATTGAAGCAATAAGTGCTGCAAAAATGACAATGACCAGACTGCAGATCTTTCCTGTTCTGACCAGGCTTTCTTCAGAAACGTCCCGATTAAAGTGAACCTTATAGATATCTATCGAAAAAATTGTTGAAGCGCTGTTGATAATTGCTGCCAGAGATGATACTATTGCAGCAATAAGCGCGGCAAAAACAAATCCTTTGATCCCGGAAGGAACGAATCTGTTCAGAAGCCAGGGATACGCTTCATCGGGTTTTGCTATATCAGCATTCAGAACGAAAGCAGCAATGCCCGGAATGACAACCAAAACTGGTATAATCAGTTTAAGATATCCGGCAAATAACATGCCTCTCTGCGCTTCCCTGAGACTTTTTGCCCCCAGTGCTTTCTGAATTATATACTGATTCGCCCCGAAATAATATATGCCGGCAATCCAGATACCTCCGAGTATTGATCTTATCCCCGGCATATATCTGAAATTGGGATCAGATCTTTCAAGAATCATATGGAATTTTTCCGGAGCTTCATTTATCATTAATGAAAAACCTTTTAAAATACCATTACCATCAGAGACATGATCCAGAGCAAGATAAGTAGTTGTCAGACCTCCCAGGACAAGAAAGAATACCTGGATAATATCCGTATTTGCTATGGCCCTTAATCCGCCTCCGACAGTCAGCAGAAGGGAAAAGAGTGCAAGACCGGTTATAGCATAGCCCAGTTTTATTCCAAAGACCGTCTTAAGGGAAAGAGCACCCAGATAAAGTATTGAAGTAAGGTTTACGAAGACAAAAAGGAAAAGCCAGAAGAAAGCAAGTACAGTTTTTACCCTGTGATCATATCTCGCTTCAAGGAACTGTGGCATGGTATAGATCTTCTTTTCGATAAATACCGGAAGAAACCACATTGCGACCATTACCAGCATTATAGCTGCAAGCCATTCATAGGTTGCAATGGTTATCCCCATTGCATAACCCGATCCCGACATTCCTATAAACTGTTCCGCTGAAATATTTGCGGCAATGATGGAGCTTCCCACCAGGTACCATGGAAGGGAGTTACCCGCGAAAAAATATCCTCTGGTATCTTTATGGCGACTGACTTTCCGTGAAACAATAATTCCTACACTAGCAACAATCGCACAGTATAAAAGGAAGACGATTATATCGGGAATGGTAAAGTTCATTTTATATGTAGTAATTATTAAAAAAGATTTTCACCTTTTATCTTCTGTCTTCTGTCTTTTATCTTCAATCCCGATTGCTCCGAGCAGGGCAAAGAAATTTTCCACAGGTGTATCGAGCTGCACGTGATGGGTCGGTGCACAGATCCATCCTCCACCTTTTCCGAGAGTGTTCCTCAACCATGAAAATTCATTTCTGATTTCTGCAGGTGTTCCGAATGGCAAAGTCGACTGTACCGCAATACCTCCAAAAAAACATATATTCTCACCATACTTCTGCTTTAAGATCTCAGGATCCATGCTTTCTGTCTGCACAGGATTCAAAACATCAATGCCTGTTTCAATCAGGTCCGGGATAATTTCATAATTACATCCGTCAGAATGATAGGCTATTTTTATTTCAGGGTTAATCCTTTTAACTTCTTTGATCAGATCTGACATTCGTGGTTTGAAATATTTTCTCCACAGTTCCGGATCGATCAGCAATGATGATTGAGAACCAAAATCATCACCGAGCCAGATCATATCGGCTCCCATCGAAGCCATGTTTTTTGATACTCTGAGATGGTAGTTATATGTTTCATCAAAAAGATGATCAGCCAGTTCAGGGTTCAGGTACATATCGACCATAATGGTATCAAATCCCCTTAGCGCCCATGCCGATTCGAATATTGTGCAATGTACACGACCTATGATATAGTATTCATTTTTAAACTCCCGTATAAGTCTTTCAAGATGAGAGTAAAGTTCCTTTCTGTCAGGATCCGGGGCTTTATAATCAAGTGCTGCCCTGTCGTTGTCCCTGAGGGGATTTATCATGATATCTGTATAAAATCCTGTTCCGAAAGCAGTTTCGTATTTTTTTATTCCCCATACAACTCCCCATTCATCGGTGAATGGTTCATCCCTCAGGTAGTAGTTGGTGAACCAGCCCATACCTGCCTGGAGTGCATCCTGTCCTGTAAGAACCTCCAGATCATATCCATACCATTCCCTGTGATGGGGATCGGTTTTCAAAGGTGGAAGTTTGAATTCCTTTCTGAGTCTGTCTGCAAATTCCGGTACAAATGTTGCCTGGAACGGATGCCTGTCGGTCTCCTCATGATTCAGTGCCCTGATCACACGGTCTCTGTGTTTCATAATAACACTTAATTAATATTGGCATTTATACTGGCTTATCAACAGTGAAATTTCTTGCTGTTTGTATCATTGCTTCAAGGTTTTCTGAAGGTGTTGTCTGGGGAATGGCGCATCCTGCATTTAAAATCAACCTTCCTTTACGTGCATATAACTCAAGAAGCTCCTCCGTTTTTTTTCTTACATCATCGACACTTCCAAGTGCAAGAACACCGCCTGGATCAATGTTGCCTATAAGAACAGTTTTAGTTCCGAATGTCTTAAGCACCTTCTCAATATTCGTTTTATAATCAAGCTCCAATGCGTCTGCTCCGGTTGTGAGCATATGTTCCAGTATAACATCAGTGTTCCCGCATATATGCAGGGCATATGGCATTCCTGCTGAGTGTGCAACACTGGCAATTTTTTTTTCATAAGGCAATGCATATTTCAGATATATCTCGGGAGAGACCATTTCAGGACCTGCCGGACTATCACCATTTGATACCATATCACATCCCGTTTGAGCCATAAGTCTGATGAACTGTGATGTGACTTCAGTGCAATATTCTAAAAGGCAGGTCAGCTGCTCTTCAGGTTCCGTCATCAGATCAAGCATCCAGTTCTGGGTACCCCTCATCATACTCGCAAGCGAGAATGGAGCCTGGTCGCAGTTGCCCCTGATAAATATTTCATCCTTATAATATTCCTTGAGCAGTCTGACAGCTTCAAGCCATATCCCTACATATTTGTAACCGGTAATATTCACCGGTTTAAGATCAGAAACAGAACCAAGGTCAGAAATATTTGCTCCATGCGGTCTTGCAGCTTCATTTACCGGAAAATCAACCTTAACACCAACCGCTCCTGCAAGAGTTACGGTATCTATGTCAACAACAATTCCGTCATATTTATATTTCTCAACTGATGATTTGAATGTATCGGCAATTAAGTGAGAACTGTTCCGGTATTGTTCCATGGAGATCCCGTATTCTTTTACCGCCATCAGAAAATTATGAAGCATTACCGGCACCTTATCAGGTGTCTCTCCTTTCAAAACTGCTGTTATTCTCTCATATCCGTTCATTTTTTATTTCCCTTTTTAGAATTTCAAGAATTTACTCATAAGTCAAGATCAATATACCATGGAACCCGGTCAGGCTTCCCTCCTTTAAGGATTGTCAGTAGCTGTTCACGCGGAGTCATGACCTTTCAATAAAGGACTTCTTTTTCTATCTGTTCCAGTGTTTTCCCCCTGGTTTCTATAAGATATCTTTTCACAAAGAAGAATCCCAGTAATGTGACTGCAGACAGAAAGATGAAAGCATAACTCATCCCTTTTTGTTGCTGGTACAGAGATGTTCCGAATAAGCCTACGACAAGAGGAAAGGAAAAATTGAGGGATGCACTTGTAGCCCAGTTGGAAAAAGAACCGAGAGATGCTCCCCGGGCTCTGACCAGATTAGGGAACATTTCGGAGAGTATTACCCAGATCACGACTCCCATTGAAGAAGCGAAAAAAGCAATATATGCAACAAGAAGCACGACAAGCCAGTAACCTTTTATATCTCCTGAAAGCAGACCGTAACCGAAAAGGCCGAGAACCGCAACCATTCCAAGCTGGCCGGTCAGCAGCAGCTTTTTACGGCCTACCCGGTCAATAACCATCATGGCAAGTATGGTAAAAACCAGGTTTGTAAAACCGAGTATCACGCTCTGAAGCATTGAAGTATCCGGGGGAAAGCCCGCAATACTGAAAATCTGGGAAGAATAAT
The DNA here is from genome assembly GCA_964421975.1 of uncultured Rikenellaceae bacterium. Lineage (GTDB taxonomy): Bacteria > Bacteroidota > Bacteroidia > Bacteroidales > VadinHA17 > LD21. The sequence goes on along the minus strand of CAYQZL010000078.1, from coordinate 1,078 downwards.
AAAATACAACTCCTATCCCGGTTAACTGGCTGATAATCCCCACGAATATTCCTATGATTATAATCCTTTTGAAAGGACGTTTGAAAAGCCTGATCCTCTCAGCCTCCTTTTCGATGCTTATTGATTCCTCAATTTCCCTGATAGTCTTTTCAGTATCTATCTCATGCGATGACAGGTCCTCGATATTTTTCCTTGCCTCTTCAATCCTGCCCTTTTTTACCAGCCACCTTGGGCTTTTTCTTATGAACATCACCATAAAGAAGAAAGCGATGGCCGGAAAAGCACCGCTGAATAGCATCCACCTCCAGTTATTATCACCTGTGTTAAGAAGAAAATAATTCGTCAGCAAAGACAACAGGATACCGGTCACAATGGCCAGCTGAAAGGTGGAAGCCAGAAAGCCTCTGTGCTTTGGTGGCGATATTTCCGATATATAAACAGGACAAAGTACCGAAGCTCCTCCGATGGCCAGTCCGCCAATAAACCTGAAACCAATAAAAACATCAATTGTCGGAGCCAGTCCGCATCCCGACGATGAAGTAAAGAACATTACTGCCAGGATCTGAAGCAAACGATGGGATCCAAAATAATCTCCCGGTTTCCCGACCAGAATAGCCCCGAGAAGGCAGCCGACAAGCGCGGAACTGACAGTCCAGCCCTGAGCGGCCGGAGTAAGCTGAAAATGTTTTATCAAATCGAGCATTGCTCCGTTGATTATCACTGTATCATATCCGAACAGCAGACCACCCAGGGCTGCAGCAACAGTACATGTCAGAAGAATCCTGTTCATCTTAAAGGATCTTAAATCCGGTGTTCATTTTATATTCTTTCCCCGCTTCGGTGGCAATATCGATAGCAATTTTATTATAGACTGCCTTCAGTCTGTTACCTTTCAGAGATCTTATAGTACATGATTCAAGCCGGCCGTCTTTCCATTTTATATCTGTTTCAAATCCTCCTCTTGCCCTGAGGCCTCTCACTTCGCCATCAGCCCATGCATCCGGAAGAGCCGGAAGGATACGTATAAAGATCGGAAGGCGTCGTGTAGGGAAAGAGTGTAGGATAGGGTGTAGATCTC